>JAKAIL010000086.1 GCA_021825235.1 Bacteroidota bacterium
ATCCGAAAAATATTATAATGCTAACTGCGGATGCTTTCGGTGTTCTTCCACCAATTTCAAAACTCACAACTGAGCAGGCAATGTATCATTTTATTTCCGGTTATACTGCTAAGGTCGCAGGAACGGAACGTGGTGTGACGGAGCCGGAACCCAATTTCTCGACCTGCTTCGGCGCGCCATTTATGGTCCATCACCCACGCGTGTATGCCGATCTCCTTGGAAAGAAAATTGAAGAGCATAACGTGCGCTGCTGGCTGGTGAATACTGGCTGGACGGGCGGAGCCTACGGGGTTGGAAAGCGCATGCACCTGCCATACACTCGCGCGATGGTCGAGCAGGCCTTGGCCGGGGCGCTGGATACTGTGAAGACCGTGAAAGACCCCGTCTTCGGCGTGGAAATTCCGCAGGAAGTTCCCGGTGTGCCAAGCGAGGTATTGAATCCGCGCCAAACTTGGGCCGACAAAGCCGCTTACGACAAGCAAGCGGCCGACCTTGCCAAGCGCTTCCACGAGAATTTCAAGAAATACGAGGAAGGCACGAGCGAAGCGATCAAGAATGCGGGGCCACGCGTCTAAGAGTCGGAAGTAGGCGACAGAGTTATAATAGCTGGTGCGGTTCATTTGATCGCGTCTAACTCGACCGGTACGAATCCGAAGCTCCATTTAGAGCTGAAATGGAATTGTTCCGGTTACTTCGCGTGGTTTGACGGCGCTTGGCTCGGTGCGGTTACGGCTCGACACCCAGTCGGAACAACTCTTTTACGTTACTACGTTTGTTTTACTTCGTGAGACCGGGGCACCGCCCTGCGACAGTATCGCAGAATGTGGTATGTTACGGTTGATTCCCACTTTCCCACAATCATGGTAACCACTATTCTTTTCGGACTCTATTACGCCGGTGTTGGAATCGCCCTTACGCTGATCGGATATTTTACCGGCATCGACCGTAGCGCAGCTGGCGGATGGTTTGGCTATCTCTCGCTTCCATTCCTCGCACTTTTTTTGTGGCTTGCCATGAAAGAACGGAAGGAAGATGATTATGGCGGTACGATGTCTTATGGCCAGGGTGTCGGTACGGGTGTTTTAGTGGGCGTCTGGTCCGGCATCGTAATGGCCATCTTCATATTCGCCTATTTCACACGGATCAATCCTGGCATGATTGACTTTACTCTCGCGAAGCAGGAAGCTGCCATGCAGGCGCGACAAATGGACCCGACTCAGATCAGCAATGCTATGGCTATGGCCAAAAAATGGTTTGTTCCAATCGCCATTGTGGGTTCTGTGCTTGGTTCGGTGTTTTTGGCCACTCTATTTTCGCTTCTTATCGCCATTTTTACTCGAACCAACCCAGCGCAGGAAGAAATCAAGGCCGTGTAGGCTCTATTTTCATTTTCGCAAAAGGCTGCGAATGGTTCGGGGGTGATCGCAAACGAAAGTTTGCAATACATGTTCTTTTTTGTATGTCCGAAAATTTCCAGGTAACCGCGCTTAAATGGCGACCCATGCGCTTTGATGACGTCGCCGGACAAGGCCACATTACTCGCACGTTAAAGAATGCTATAGCATCCGGCCGGCTGGCCCATGCGTTTTTGTTCACCGGGCAGCGCGGCTGCGGCAAAACGACCGTTGCACGCATTCTGGCTAAGGCGATTAATTGTCCCAATGCCTCGAAGAATGGCTACGAGCCGGACAATACCTGCGAAATTTGTCGTGCGATCACAGAAGGCCGCTCGATGGACGTGAGCGAAATCGATGGAGCCTCGAACAACAGTGTGGATAATATTCGGGAACTCCGAGATAATGTGAAGTATCCGCCGCTACAGGGGACATATAAAGTCGTTATCATCGATGAAGTCCACATGCTTTCGAATGCAGCCTTTAATGCACTGCTCAAAACGTTGGAGGAACCGCCCAGCTATTTGATCTTCATTTTTGCGACCACGGAAGTTCAAAAAGTGCTTCCGACTATTCTTTCCCGAACGCAACGCTACGATTTTCGCCGAATTCAGCTCGATGAGATTACGGCATTGCTACGGAAGATCGCAGATGCCGATGGAATCGCAATCGCCGACGATGCGCTACTGCTCATCGCAAAAAAAGCGGATGGTTCCGCGCGCGATGCAGAGTCCATCTTCGATCAGGTCGTAGCCTACACCGGTACCACGGTGGACACCTCTAAATTACGGGAAGCCCTGAACCTCATCGATCTCGATTTCTATTTCGAAGTAACCGAAGCTATCGCTGCGAAGGATTCGAAACGCGCATTCGAATTGAGCGGAGAAATTATTTCACGAGGTTACGACGTCGAAGAATTTTTCTCAGGGCTTTTGGAACATTTCCGGAACTTGCTTACCATAACGATCACCAATTCGACGAAGCTATTGGAAGTCTCGAAGCTACACCAGGAACGCTATGCGAACCATGCGAAGGAATTTTCCGAAGGCGACCTGCTGCGCCTTATTCGGTTAGGACAGCAAGCGTATGAACGTCTCCAAACGACACACGATCCGCGAATTGTGCTCGAAGTAACACTGGTCGAAATGATGCTCATCGAGCGCGCGATTGAACTCTCGGAGTTGTTGAATGAAGTACGTTCGCTGCGTGGTTTACCAAGGAACGGGAACCATACGCCCCCCCCTCACGCTCCGGCACCGGAAAAAAAAAGTGATGTCGCATCCCTAAATAAACCACCTGTCGAATCGGCTCACCCAAGTTCTCAAATTTCGGCCCCTGGCCTTCGAACTCCGGAGGCCGAACTCCCAACCACTGCCTCTGGACTCCGGCCTCCGGACCCCGGCCCCCGAACCCCGGATCCCGATAACGAAGCTATGTCCTCACGCTGGCGCAATTTCGGCGATTTTGTGCGGACGAAATCCAAACCTCTCTTTTCGATCTTTCCGGAAATAGAATTCTGTGGCGTTCGGCGAAAGGACGACCGGGTATCGACCGTTTATCTTGGCGTTCCTGGAAAAATCGAACGCGATATGCTACTAAATCTCAAGGACGAGATGCAAATTGCGCTCCGAGAATTCTTTGGCACGCCGCTTCTCTTTGAAGCCGGGGAGCGGGGTTCAATGCAAACAAAAGCCGGATCGCCGATCATTGCGAGTCCGGAAATTATGCCGCCAGCCGCTCAGCCGGCAATAACCAAAGACGAAAAGCGTTCAGAATTAGAACGGACCCTCATGGAGCAATTTGGGGCACTGCCAGTGTGAAAATTGGGTGTACCTGATCTCTTGATAATCGATTCTCTGAGGCTTCCTCTTTGGGTCGAGAATAGAGTTTTGTAGCTAACTCAGCTTGAGGAGCCACTCTGGGAGGAACAACATTCCGGATTTAACTATTGGGTATACTGTGCGCTACGCACAGTCCGCTTATATCCCGGCATTCCTTTTGAAAAAGTTGCTTTGGTTATGATCCACCTTCTAACCGAAGCCAGCGAGTTGCTCGCGCTTTCGCTCGATTATGAGCGGACCCTTGCGCGCATCGCGGAATTGGCCGTTCCGCGAATCGCGGACTGGTGTGCGGTGGATATTGTGAATGAGCATGGCAAGGTCGAGCGGCTGGCAGTTGCACATGTCGATCCAAAAAAGATTCAGTTCGTACACGATCTGGAAGCAAAGTATCCACCCGATCCCAATGCTTCTACCGGAGTACCCGAGGTTATTAGAACTGGTAAGTCCGAATTTTACCCCGAAATTCCGGAAGCGATGCTGGTGGCTTCAGCGGTAGATGAAGAACATTTGAAACTCATCCGGGCTTTGGGCTTGGTTTCTGCAATCGTCGTCCCGCTCATGGCGAGAGAGAAAGTGTTTGGCGCTATCACGTTTGTCTCCGCAGAATCGGATCATCATTACACCGATGCCGATCTAACCCTTGCCGAGGACTTAGGGCGGCTTGCGGGACTGGCGATTGAAAATGCGAGGCTGTACCGCACAGCGCAAGACGAGATTGCCGATCAAAAAAAAGCGGAGGCGGACCTTGCTGCGGCCAGCCAGGCAAAAGACCGATTCCTGGCCATGCTGAGCCATGAACTCCGCACTCCGCTGACGCCGGTATTAGCCGCCGTCGAAGCGTTGCAATCGGAGCGCATTCCAGAAGAACTTCGGCCCTGGTTTGCCATCATTCAACGAAACGTCGAGCTGGAAGCACGCCTCATTGATGATCTGCTCGATCTTACCCGTGTCTCCAAAGGAAAGTTACAACTGAGGCTTGAGGTGGTCGATGTTCACATGCTCATCCCGCAAGTATTGGCAATCTATCGAGAAGAATTGCGCAACAAAAAGATCCATCTGGTCTCCCATTTGGAAGCGGAACAGACACTCGTGAAAGGAGACCCTGCGCGGTTGCAACAAATTTTGTGGAATCTTATTAAGAACGCGATAAAGTTTACACCCGAAAGCGGCACCATTACCATTCGGACGCAGGATTTGGCGAATCATCACATCTCGATCCAAGTGCAGGACACCGGCATTGGAATCGAACCGGACATGCTGGAACGGATCTTCGAAGAATTTGAGCAGGCCGGTGAACCGGGAACCACGGCTGGGGGGCTCGGACTTGGTCTCACGATTAGTAAGCGATTAGCGGAGGCGCAGGGCGGCACGATCCTGGCCGAAAGCGAGGGCAAAGGCAAGGGTTCGACCTTCACTCTGGAACTCGCGGCGACAAACGAAGCACCGGCCAAACCCCAAAAAAGCGCGGACCAGAAACCTCGGACCGTTGGCCCAAAGCGAACAATATTGCTCGTGGACGATCATGTCGATACCAGCAAGGCGATCCGCATGCTACTCGAGCGCCAGGGATACGAAATCGTCGCGGCGTATTCCGCAGCCGAAGCACTCCGCACGATTAAGGATACGCCCGTGGATCTGATTATTAGCGATATCGGAATGCCGGACGAAAGTGGGCACGAAATGCTGCCCAAATTGCGGAAGTTTAGTTCGGCACCAGCTATTGCGTTAAGTGGCTTCGGTAGCGATGAGGATATTCAGCGCAGCTATGAAGCCGGCTTTCAGGAACACATGACCAAACCGGTCAAGCTCCACGCACTCCGCGAGCAGGTGATGAAGTTGCTCGAATCAACCGACTAAATTGCGACCGAAAAATAGTTAGAGGGTACGGAAATATCCATCTTGGAACGTTACAACACGTTCAAATTGTAGCCACCGTTATTCCGAAATAGTACGGAAAAATGGAGTGGAAAACCTCAAGCGCTCGACTTGACACCCTGAGCGAGCTTCGACTTCTTGTTCGCTGCGTAATTTTTGTGGACTAACCCTTTCTTGGCAAGCTTGTCCAGGCGGCTTTGAAGCTTCCGAAGGTTTTCGGGAGTATTTTCGCCCGATGCCGAAAATTCCTTCAGCATTTTGCGAAGTTCCACCTTGCTTCCCTTGTTCGCTGCCCGCCGTTTTTCTGACAATCGGACCCGCCGGACGGCCCCTTTATGTTGTGGCATGTATTATGAGATCGTAAAGAATTTTGTTCGAATTGGAGCCGCCAAACGCCGAAAATCCTAACTTTAGTTCGGTTCTACCAAGCGGCATGAATTTCGCTCTTTTTCTGGATAAATCACTCAATTTTTATGGAAGCAGACGATAAGAACCCAAGGCCGGAAGAATTCGAATGCGATATTTGTGGCGAAACCTTCGATTCCATTTCGGACCTCGAAGAGCACAAGCGTGATGAGCACGAATTGCCCTCGCACATTCGGCCAACCGAAAACTGGGATGTCCAGCGCGACATTGGCGAAGCGGGACTGCCGGGAGCACCGCAAGTATAGCTTAGGTTTTCAACTTACGCTTCTTCGCAGCCGGGAAAAGCACGTTGTTGAGAATAAGCCGGTAGCCCGGGGAATTTTTGTGGAGCTTCAAGTCCGTCGGTGGATCGCCGACAAGGTGCGTATAGTCCTCTGGGTCATGCCCTCCGTAGAAGGTGAAAAATCCACGGCCATACGGCGAGTAGAGATATTTCACCTGGTCGTTCCCATCGCGCTGACCTAAAATGGTTACCGTGTCTTTAATGAGTTCCTTATGGAAGGCGGTAGTCTCTCCCATAAACCCTTTCACGACATTGGTGTGATCCTGCGTAAGCATGGTCGGCACCGGATCGTATTTAGCGGAGAAATCGAAGAGCGTAAAATAGTCATTTTCTCGCGGCCCTACTTCATTCGGTTGAACGTTGATGTCGCTAAAATCATAGGCATACGGGTTAGGGTCCACCTTGAACTTGGTGAAGGCAAAGGTTTTGGAGTAATCCAGCTTTTGGTTATAATTCGGGTCCGGCGGATCGCCATCGAAGACGGTGTCAACGATGTCATCGTTTTCCGCGGCGAGCGCGATGTCAATCGTTTCCGTGGCCGAGCACATCGCGAATAAATATCCACCGTTCGCAGCAAAGTCGCGAATCTTCCGCGCTATGGCCTTCTTCTCCTCGCTTACTTTTGTGAAGCCTAATTTCTTGGCTTCCGCTTCCAACGTTCGGACTTGGGCCTGATACCAGGGAGCGGAACTATAACTGCCATAAAACTTTCCGTACTGGCCGGTAAAGTCTTCGTGGTGCAGATGCAGCCAATCGTATTGGGAAAGCTTTCCGGAGATGACCTCGTCATCCCAGATATGTTCGTAAGGAACTTCCGCGTACTGCAATGCCAGGGTTACCGCATCGTCCCACGGCTGATATCCCGGCGGAATATAGACTGCAATTTTGGGCGCTTTTTCCAGCCGTTCGACATCCATGTTCTTGTCCGGTGCCTGAACGAGTGTATAGATGGACTGCGCGGTACTTGCATCGGGCATCTCGAAGGAAACACCGCGAATGCGGCACTCGGCAGCCAGGAGATCCGAGTAATCGGCCATGAAGCTACCGCCACGATAGTTCAATAGCCAGTCCACGGCTAATCCGCGCTGGAGCGCCCAGAAGGTGATACCATACGCCTTAAGATGGTCCGTCTGGCTCAGGTCCATCGGAATGAGTAATTTACTGTCATCGGCACGCACAAGCTGAGGCGTGATGCTGCCCATCGATGCCGCCCCGAGTACGAGGCCCGTAAGCTTTAAAAACTCACGGCGTCCCACGTTCGCTTTGTTCTGAGAGGATTTCATTGTAGTATGCTCCGATGTGCGTTTGACGTTAGGATGAAGGTAAGGCTCCTGTTCCCGGTCCGTACAAAAGTCCACATATCTTAACTTCTCCTGACCTAAAAGGATTGCCCCAGCCATAGAAATTCCGCCTGCCAGAGGTTTAATTATTTATCATGTACTTCTCGCAAGGATACCAATGTGTCTCGAAAAGGCTCCAACGTTATAATCTTCGAAAAGCGGTGTTATTCTAACAGTTAGCCATACCTCCGATCTCGGAATATTCATGAGTACCAGACGCGAATTTATCCTTTGGACGGGCCGTGCCATCGCCGGTGGCCTGGCGGCCAGTTCATTACTGCCGGTGCTGGAATCGTGCTCTCCTACTTCGCTCCCTACACCTCCGGCTACTAATACCACGCCGGTAACTCCGGGCCCCGATGGCCGAATCCCAGTAGACGTATCCGGCCTGAGCGCCTCCAATCCTGCGAAGATTGCGCCGGGTCTTACCGGCTCCGATGGAATGCCGGTTATTCTTACATTCATAGCTCCTTCGACGTACCATGCTCTTTCCGCTCTCTGTACACACTCAGGGTGCCAGGTGCAGGCACAGGTCGCCAATGGCGAGCTTCCCTGCTATTGCCATGGTTCCATGTTCGGTTTGGATGGATCCGTTCAGCGAGGACCCGCAGTAAAGGGTCTTACCATTTATGATTCCGTGTACGACGCGGTTAACAATCAACTTCGTATCAAGCTTGCATAATGATGAGAAAGAATCCCGAACGATCAAGAAGGTACCTCCAGACCGCCATGAAATTACTCGTAGCGGCACTTGCAGTTGCGTATGTTGTTCACGAAGCAGCTTGCAGCTATGTGGTTCTGCAGCCGTATGGAGGCTCTGGAACCACGACCGGAATCACGGTCACGGTTACACCGCAGACCGCGACTATAGCTCCGGGAGCATCTATTCCAATAACGGATACGGTTACCGGCTGGATGCACGATGGCTCGGTAACCTGGACCCTTTCGGACACTACCATTGGGACCCTTACTGTATCGGGTTCCATCGCAACCTACCATGCGCCGGCCCACATTGCTACCAACCCAACCCTGGTGATTGTAACAGCGCGCTCGAACGAGGATACCTCGCGCAAAGCCTATTGTACCATTACGATATCGAGCACCTCTGATACTTCACACAAAATGGCAATCCAGCTCACGCCGTTTCACGTCACGGTGCAACCGGGGCAGAGCCAGCAATTTCAGGCAACGATCACCAACGCGACGAATAATGGCGTAAATTGGGTGCTTGCGAGCGGCCCTGGAACGCTTTCCTCACAAGGACTTTATGTGGCGCCCTCGACGATAACAGGTTCCAGCGCTACAGCTATCGTGAAGGCCATTGCCCAAGCCGATACGAACGTTTGGGCCGAGGCGACAGTAACCATTCAAATGCCCGATACTACGCCATGCTTTCAGTCGATGATCCTTCCCATTATCGTCAGCAATTGCACGATGAGCGGCTGTCACTCGGGTTCCGGTGGCGAGGCACGCGATCTTACGACCTACAACGGTATCCTGAGTTACGTGCAGGCCGGCAATGCCTATTCGAGCCGATTATACCGGGCGATTTCCTCCTCCGGCGGAGAAGATGGCATGCCTCCCTATCCCCGAACACCGCTTGCCGCGAACCAGATTGCGCTGATTGCTCGCTGGATTAACGATGGCGCGCAAAATACTTCCTGCAACCAGGGAACCAATGGCTGCGATACCACCAATGTACAATATTCCAGCTTCGTTAGTGGCGTTATTCAGACCTATTGCCTCGGATGCCACTCCGGACCAAGCGTTCCAAGTTCCGGCAATATTGATCTTTCCGCATACAGCGGCGTCGATGCGGTTGCAAAAGACGGCCGATTGGTTAGCGCGATCAATGGCTCCGGATTGTATCCCGCAATGCCGCTCGGCGGGTCTCTGCTCGATTCGTGTACCGTGGCGAAGATTCGGGCCTGGGTCAATGCCGGAGCGCCGAATAATTAGCGCGAATCAAAAAGCATCGCCGCGAAGCTTCCGGGCACGATCGCGAGCTTCGTCAGCATACGTCGAGTTGGGGTAACGTTCGAGGAAATCCTCGTAGAGCTTTTCCGCAGCGGCCGTATCGTGAAGATTTCGTTCCGTTATCTCTGCCGCGCGAAAGGCCGCCACATCCAGCAGCGGACTCGTAAGCATTTTCATCTGCATCGAGTCGAGTTCGGCCACTGCCGCCTGTGGCTCGCCAAGCTCGACCAACACGGCGGCGCTCCGTAAGGCAGCATTATCAGCGAGCGGTGCATTTTCCTCGGAGTCTATTATGGTGCGATAGGCAGCTTCGGCATCGCTCCACTTATGAGCTTGTTCCGCCAGTGCCCCTTTTGCGAAGAGCGTAAGCGACGGAAGATCGAATTTCGAATTGCTTTCCTGAATCATGCTGCTGAGCGAAATGGCATCGTTTGCATAATCGCAGGAAGGATCGAGTTCCACAGAATCGAGCAGCGTAACGGTTGAATCGAAATTTGCCTGATAATACTGCCCCAGTGCTCGCTCATAGAGCAAATGGTCCGCAATGTCCTTTTCATTCGAACTGCGGTATTGGCTGTGCAAACGTTCGATGGCAGAAATTCTGGTAGCAGCAAGCGGAAAGTTTTCGGAGGCGTAGGCAATATCCACCAGCCCAAATGCCGCTTTTTGCACAGGAACGCTTAGCCCGCCATGGGCACGATTCAGGACCGACTCCAAATCCTTGGTGGCTCGATCGAGATCGAAAAGCCGGGTATAGGAAAGCGTTCCGGCATGCACGAGTGCATCCAGCGCAAAATCGTTCTCAGGGGTACTCGCCGCAAACGCTTCGTACTTCCCGACAAGCTCTTTGATGGAATCGGCCGAGCCTACGCCGGTATTGAAATAGGCTTCCCACGTTTTCAGCGCGCCCATTTGGGCTTCCGCGACATAGTATGGTTGGCCGTTATTGGCAGCCAATCGCTTCGAGGCTTCGCTATAGGCTTTGGCGGCCACATCGAGCGCCCCTTCGGTGCGGGCGCGATCGGCAAACTGCAGTAATTCAGCGCCCTGCCCCCACTGCTGATCTTTTTCGAGAGCATCCAGCCGAAGAATGACATCGAGCGCCTTTGAATAATTATGTTCCTCCCCATACAGCCAGGCCAGAAGCCGTAAATCCGCCCGGACGCCCGGCGCGGACTTGGGATCCTTTTCCGCGGAACGATCGCTCGTCGCAACGATAAGTTCGTGTTCCAGGGGACTAAGCACCGTCGTCCGCGAAAGCGAATCGGTGATATACTCGGCCAGCCGTTGCTCGACCATTCCCACATTCCCCTCACCCGATTTTAAGATCGCAATAAATTCCTTCGAGGCACGGTCAAAATCGCCCAGGCGCAGATACAAGCCGGCAATTTCACTCGAACAAATATCCATATCGTCCGCCGATCGCTTTCGCATCTTATCGAGCAATTCCAGCGCGTCCTGATTATAGGATACGTCCATCATGGCATAGACAATGGGAAAAAGCCCGGAGCAATCTTTGGCGTTGACCTGCTGCTCCGCTTTTTGAAACGTAGCGAGGGCATCCGGACGGTTATTCATCCAGGCTTCGAGCCGTGCCGAGAGCAGCAAAATATCGAGCGAGCCATCGGTTTGCATTCGCGATTGTACAATCGTTTCGGCATCACTATACTGGCGGAGCGCGATCAGCGATCGGACATAGCCATCGAAGACATTCTCATCGTTAGGACTGAGCGTGTAGAGTTCGCCAAAAACCCGCGCGGCATCTGCCGGTTGATGCGATTCTTCGTACGCTTCCGCCATCCGCAGTTTTTGCTCGAATTCCGCGGCGCTCATCTTTATCGCAGTACGCGGTTCATCCGAATCCTGCGCAATGGCGTGAGCGGCTATCCCACCGAGGGTGATCAGTACCAAAAAAAGCTGCCCAAACCGACGAAGCGTTACCATATTGTGTCGTTACGAATCAACCGGGCTGTTATCGAGTTCGGTTTCAAGCACGGCATGAGGGGAATTTCATGCCTAATGAGAAACGAGAAGCCGATGGACCTCCTCGAGCGTCCCAGCCTCGACGCGATAAAAGTAGGTTCCAACCGGTAGAGTGGAAACATCGAACCGGGCGTTATGCCACCCCGCGGATTCACCCGAAAATTCCGAGGCCTCGACCGTGCTGCCCGCCAGATCAAATATCGAGATGCGGACCGCAGCGGCTGCATTTGGCAGAGTATAGCTAATAGCTATTTGGCCCGAAGCCGGATTTGGCACGCATTCCGTGGCCAGCGTAATCGGGGCTCCATTGATCGTTAGCATCGAGGTACAGTCCGTTACGATTCGCAGCAGGCCGGTATCCGAAACCACGGTGGGATCGCCTGGCGTGCCGAAGATATCTGCGGAATCCGTAAACGGCGTCGTTTGGAAGGGCTGGACCGTATCCAGGACATGGAAGAGCAATCGCAGGATTTCGCCGGAACCCATTAGCCTCAGACCCGTTGAGACGCCGGTAATCTGCACCTGTCCTTTTGTCGTGACCGATTTGGTAATCGTCCAGTCTGGCAAGGGGGTTAGCGCCCCATTCCTCGCATTGATAAATTCTACGATGTTCGGATTGTATTCGATCGTTTCGGTAAAAAACTGGACTGAATCCGCAAGCTGGTTGGCGAGGAATTGCGAAATCACGATGTCCGAATCGGCATAGGCAAAGTAGCGGTTCGATATATGGAGATTGGCCGTTGGGCTTTGTGTCGAACGGGGCTGCGAAAATGCCGCGTTCCGGCCAGGAACAAGGAAAATCCCAAGCAGTGCCGACAGGAATAAGACTCGCCGAAGCATCGAAAATTCTAACACCGGTCCACTCCAGGTTGTTACTCTTTTCGCCCCCTCCATTTTTGATTGACGGATTTTCCCTGTTTGATGTTTACCTCCGCCGCACACACTATCCACAACGAATCCACCGCATTTATCCACCGTATGAACCTCATTCTCTTTGGACCTCCTGGCGTAGGGAAAGGCACGCAGGCTGCCCGGCTGGCTGCCGATCATCATCTGCTTCACATTTCGACCGGCGATATTCTCCGCGCCGCCATTGCCGAGGGTTCCCCGCTGGGGCGGACCGCCCAGCAATTTGTCGAGTCCGGAGGATTGGTTCCGGATGACATCATCATCGGGCTGGTCCGGGAAGTGCTCGAAACGCTGCCGGCTGGTCCCGACCACGCTGCATCCACCGGCAAGAAAGGGTTCCTGCTCGATGGGTTTCCGCGCACCCTGGAACAGGCCCGCGCCTTGGACGCCCTCTTCCAGGAACTGCACATTCCCAGCGTCCGGATCGTCATGATCACCGCGCCGGAGAGGGAACTCATAGAGCGGATGCTCCGCCGCGGCCTCGAACAAGGCCGAAAGGACGATACCGTCGAAACCATCCGGCACCGGCTCGAAGTCTATGCGGCCCAGACCGAGCCCGTCCGAGCCTATTACGAAGCCAGCCGCGGCGTCAGGATGGTCAACGGATTAGGCTCCATCGAGGAGATTACGGAGCGGATCGAGAAGGTCCTCTGACAATGGCCTCCGCCCATCCGCTGAACCCGTTTTCTGCCATAGTCGGACGGAGGCCTGTAAATCGACAAAGGTATTAAAAAGAAAGGGTCCAATTTGCCTTGGTTGCACCGGGTATTCCGGTGCCGCTCTCTTCGATGCTTATCTGCCCAGGAGACCCGCACGAAGCGCGCCGATCCCCAAAGCCCGGAAAAAATCTATCTTTTCAAATTACGAATTGCGGCCCCGGAAGGAGGGTTTTTGCGTTACGCGTTACCGCAATTGCGTTCTGTCTTCATAAAGGCACCATTTTCCGGAAAACCTTTTCAGCTTGCCACGGGTGCCCGTGCCATTACCGTCGCGATTCTCCGATCCAGAAGAAGAATATCCCTGCCATCTGCCGTCCCGGCTCATCGTGTAAGGTAAAGGCCTACGATAGCGGCCATCTGAGCGATCCAGAGACCCACCATCCATTTGATCACATCGACTTTCGATTCCGCGATTGCGACCTTCAGGTCGCCCTTCGTTGCAAGCTCATGAGCCTTCGAAGCGAAGTTCTCCTCGAAGCTTTCTTCAAAATTTTGAATAAAGGCGCGCGCCTCACTCTCCCCAAGTTTTGGCTTGAGCATATCGTAAAGGCGGATCGTAGCGGTCGTGCTCATCGAATTCAGAAAACACGGCTAATGCCGATTTCGTGCTAACAGCTACATTCCAGCCCCCACGCTTGAGGCGGCTTCGGTGCGGAGTGCTGCTCCGCACCACACCACGCGGCTGCCTACGGCCCAGACCGAGCCCGTCCGAGCCTATTATGAAGCCAGCCGCGGCGTCAGGATGGTCAACGGATTAGGCTCTATCGAGGAGATTACCGAGCGGATCGAGAAGGTCCTGTAGTCCGGGTTCCGGCCAGTACCCTCTAAAGTTCCTCTTGGCGGGCGGAGGAGATTTTTACCACAGGCGGTCCCTAAGCCTGCGGACTCGTAACTTCCACCCGCCGGGAGGAAAAGCTCTCTTGGCCGAAGGATCCGTGTGTATCACGGGTATTCCGTGACCCATTTTCGCCGGTAGCTCTCACGGAGCCAAAGCTCGAGATCCGGGGAGGCCAAATCAACCCGGCCTTTTCCCGCGACTGGCTGGCTGCCAGCGCGGGAAAAGGTTACGGATCAACTAATAATGCTCATTAACAACAATAAAACAACGTAATGCTCAACGAACATTACACTTTCGATTACTCCCGGTGGGTGGCATCTCGTAGTTTTGCTGAGCGTTGGTCTCTCTCTTGCTCAGCGCTCTGTAACCACCCGCCGGGAGGAAAAGCTCTGTTGTCCGAAGTCCGAAGTCCGCGGTCAGGGTCCGGAGAAAACTTCGAAGAAAGACCCCCTCCTTCCGCGCCGAGTAGAAAGGTCAATTAAAGTCTCGGCGCGGGAAGGAGGGGTATCCTCTGTTTCCCAATCGTTCGCAGCAGCGAACGAAACCCCGTGTTCCTCCCCCGTAGCTGGGGGCGCGGAGTCCAACTCCGCGCTACACCTATTATCTTATCCTTACCGTGTAAGGTAAAGCCCCACAATTGCCGCAATCTGCGTGATCCATAGCGCCACCATCCATTTGATCACATCGACTTTTGATAGAGCGATTTTGCCTTCGAGATCCGCCCGCAATTCCGCAAGGTCT
>JAKAIL010000087.1 GCA_021825235.1 Bacteroidota bacterium
CATTGTCAGTAGTTCCGTCATCGACCGCTCCTGCTGAAAGTTCGTCCAAACAGCAGTAGCGGTCTTCCCGAAACCCTGACATTTCTATTGTGCTAAGAACCTGACATTTCTAAGGTGCTACTACAAATTCCGAAATTTTTGACGATCAGAACATCCATTGAAGCTCGAGATGGCTTTCGAGCTGCGGCGTGCGGGTAATGGACGGAATGTCGAACGTCTGGTCCTTAATTACGGCGTACCATAGCGAACCATCGAGCATAGGCCCAATCCCATTGGGTCGTAGAAATGTCACCGTGAGAAGCGGGCCGATGCGCGTCTGCCGTTCCAGTTCCTGAAAGGGCTGGCCAATCTCGATCGTGGTGTTCGGCCCGGAGCGGCTAAGAATGAACGCCTGCACTCCGGCACGGACCGTCCAGGGAGCGTATGAATCGTATTTGGTGAGTCCGAGCAAGGCCGTAGCAGAAAACTCGATAACGCGTGTATCGAGTACTTCGCTGAAGGTCGGCACATCGTAGCTGCCGCGTTCACTGATGCGGACCGTTGCCCCTTCTTCGAAGGTGAGCGGACCCGCATTCGCCAAGGGATGAACACCAAGTGGAACGCTGGTGGAATCCGTCAGCGTGAGGCCCCGCAGCAAGTAATTCCCGACTCCCTGCAAGGCCGGAACGGAATCGAGATAATCGAGCACGGTGTAATCCGCAAAGACCTGGCCACCGACCTCGGCAAAGAAATACGCGGGAGCATACGCTGCGTAAGAAGATAACGCAATCGTTTGGGAAACATTATTCTGTGCGCTCCGGGTACTTTTTAGATAGACAAGATGCGTGCGAGCACCGCGCAGTTCTATCCCACCAATTAAATCGCTCGAAAAGTTGTGGCCATAATGGGCCGTCGCGCTCGTAATCAGAATGTCGTGATCGTCGTCGTTTAATGCACTCGGGGTATCGTAATTCAGCAGATTGGCATTGAAATCCCCGGCCAGGGTGTCCTCTGGATTCGGCGTGACGCGCGCGCTGACATCCGCTTGGGTCACGCGCTGCGAGAAACTTGCCTCCTGCAAAGTCGTGGCGAATTTGCTGACGGTCGCGGGATCTAATCCTATTAAATCGTTGGAGAGGAGACTGACATCCTGAGAGTTTTCTTCATAACTCATTCGCCCCTGCGCGGCCCAGGTATTGGAAGCCGCAAGGTCCAGCCGGCCCATCAGATAGAGCCGAAGCGCGGAGACTACATTGGGTACCAGCAGGCTGGAAAGCGATGAGAAGCTGTTCGAGAGCAGCTCGCTGGTCGAAATATCACTGGTACGTGTAATGGAACTCGGATCGAACTCGGCGTCCACGGTACTCGTAAGTACATTCGGCACAATGGGATACATGAGCGAATCGCGGAGGCTGAAGGAAAGCGCAGTCCGCTCCTGCTTGATGGGTGGTGAGGTGGAACTGGTCCCGGTATCCGTGCTGAAGAAAAAATCCCGGCGTTCGAGGCGTGCGTCAAAGTAGGCATGGTTGGAATCGATGGTGCCACCCACAATAGGACTCGCCGCTGAAACGGATGCCCAATCGTTCGAATACCGTTCGGAACGCTGGTTAAAAAACCGTTCGTCCGCAAGCAGACTGGCCGAAAGGAGGGTATTGTCATTCACCACTTCATAGGGAGCATGCGCAATGGCTCGCGCAATAATTCCCAGTGCGCTCAACGAGGACTGCGATTCCTGCGCAATTCCACCGGCTGCCGAAAAATCGAGGTCCGTTCCAGGTGGGCGGTAACGCAAGCCTGCCTCACCATATCCATCGACCTGCCGCGTTATCTGAGAGGTGGAAGCGATTCCGGGCAATCCGCTGGTAACATAAGAATTCCCAAGGAAACTGAGAAACGGTATGAGCGGACTGCCAAACGGCTCGTCTCCATAGAGATATACGCCGGTCGTCCTGGTCCGGATGTCATTGTCCTCCAAAAAGCGAGAGTCCGCCGTAAGTTGCACCGTATCGGTGGGTTCGAGTCGCACGGCAGGATAATTTCCCAGGAGCGAGGTATCGAAAAAACGACCGCTCCATTCATAGATCGAGAGCACGTGATCAAAGGAAAGATGGGCTCCATTGGGTACGCGAGGGGTAAGTAGGATGACGCTGTCCCGCCGGAGTGAAGAGTAGGTCGAATCGGTCCGTGGCTGCGCAAACGCGTACGGGGATAGTCCTGCCAGCACACCCAGAACGAGACCGAAAAAAACAGCGCGTATCATCCCTGCACAAATATAGCTGTTTGGCGGGACTTTCTCCGCTATTTTGCAGGATTTCATTTCCCTACCGGCGATGTTAGAACGTTCGCAATGAACGAGCCTACCGCGATACTCTCTCCAGACATGAGCACGCTCGAAGCCGATTCGCCTGCTCGGCAACCTGCTCGGCCGGACCCTGAACTTCGTTCGCTCTTCTCTCTGCTCGATGATCCGGACGAGCGCATCGCGCAGATCGTAATGGAACGAATTCTGGAGCGGGGCCGAGCAAGCACGGACCCGTCGAACGTAACTGTCCCACTCCTAACATTTGCGCGGAAATCAGCGAGTTCACTCGCGCGAACTCGAGCCGAGCGACTTGCGATCGAATTTCACTCCAATTCGCTGGCCGATGAATTCGAGGCCCTGGGCGCGCGACTCGCGGCGGGAAGCCGGCGAGCGTTTGAAGATGGCCTCTTCCTTATCGCCCGGTTTGCAAATCCTTTGCTGGACGCGGCTGCCGTTCGAGCGGAACTCGATCATTTCGCGCACCTGCTCAACTATCGGCTTGCCGGGCTCTCCTCGGCGCTCGAAATCTTGGATGAAGTCAATCATTTCTTCTTCGAAGAGCTTCGGTTTCGCGGCAATCAAGCCAAATTCCTCGAACCCGAAAACAGTTATGTTGACTGGGTAATCGAGCGGCGCGTTGGAATTCCCATTTCTCTGGCAAGTGTCTATTTACTGGTCGTCCGTTCGCGGCTCGGATTGCCATTTAGCGGCGCCAGCGCGCCCGGACATTTTCTGGTTCGCTACGACGGCTTACCGGGCGACCCGCTGTTCATCGATGCCTTCAATTCCGGGGTGATCTTACGCGAGCGCGACATTAAGCTGTATCTCAATTCGTCCGGCCTGCCGTACCACCGGCAGTTTCTCGATCCTTCACCACCCCGTGCGATTCTCCTTCGGATGATCCGCAATCTCATCATCGTATTTACCGAGCGTGATAACACTCCCGCACGTGCGGCATTCGAGCGGTTTATGACGATCCTCGCGCCGGATGCGGAAGAAGGGCAAGCGTTTCTCCGAGGGTTGGAAAGCTAAACCATCGTGATTCCCGTTGTTGCTATTGTAGGCCGGCCTAACGTCGGCAAGTCCACGCTGTTCAATCGGTTGGTCGGAGAACGCCGTGCTATTACCGGCGCGGAATCCGGAGTAACGCGTGATCGTCACTATGCCCGCGCGGAATGGTCTGGTAAGGAATACAATGTGGTCGATACCGGAGGAGTTGTGCCGGGTTCCGAAGATCTTTTCGAGCGAGCCATCCGCGAACAGGCAGAGCTTGCTATCGAGGAAGCCGATGTCATCCTGTTTGTTGCCGATGTCGTTTCCGGCGCACATCCTCTGGATGCGGAAGTCGCCCAAATGCTTCGGCGTTCTGGCAAACCGGTATTTCTTCTCGCCAATAAAACCGACAACGAACTTCGTGAGCCGCTGGCTGCCAGCGAATTCTACTCGCTCGGATTAGGCGATCCGATTCCCATCAGTGCCATCAATGGGCGTGGCGTTGCCGATTTGCTCGACGAAGTCCTTAAAAACTTTCCATCGCAATCGGAGGAGACGGTTAATGGTGAGGACTCACCACTCAAACTGGCCATCGTCGGAAAACCGAACGTCGGGAAATCCAGCTATTTAAACTCGCTGCTTGGATACGACCGTGCCATCGTCACTCCCATTGCCGGCACCACGCGCGATACACTCCATACGGACTACACTTATTACGGGAAAAGAATCATTCTCATCGATACCGCCGGACTTCGCCGCAGGAAATATATGAGCGATGCGCTGGAACTCTATTCCACCATCCGGACCATGAAGGCGATAGAAGAGTGTAATGTGGCGCTCATTCTAATCGACGCGACGCAGGGCCTGGAAAGCCAGGACGCAAAGATTGTAAACGAAGTCATCGAAGCGCGCAAAGGAGCCATCCTCGTGGTAAACAAATGGGATGCGGTAGAAAAGGAGACTATGACCGCCGCGAATTTCGAACGGCAACTCCGAGAGACGTTCAAAAGCTTCGACTATATTCCGGTTCAGTTCGTGAGCGCGCTCACGCACCAGCGGCATACCAAGCCAATAGAATTGGCCCTTCACGTTTTCGACGAACGGAAAAAACGGATCGGGACCAATGAACTGAATGGCGTACTCCTCGAGGAAATCAGCAAAGTTTCTCCGCCGGCGGTGCGCGGGCACGACTTGCGAATCAATTACATAACGCAGGTCCGGACCGAACCGCCCGTCTTTGCATTTTTCTCGAATTTCCCCAGTGAAATTCCAAGCTCATACAAACGATTCCTGGAACGCACCCTGCGAAAATTCTTTGGCTTCGAAGGGGTGCCGATTTCATTCATTTTTCGAAGGAAATAAGGACCCGTATTACTATAACATATCCATTTGGTGAAAAATGGAAGAGTTGGAATACACCTTGCTTCCCTATGGTTTTCATTCGTAATGTCGAGCGACAATAAAAATTCAGAAGTTCTAACCCCCCTTCCGGACGAAGCTGCCCCCGTAGCACGCTGGGAAGGCGGTTTAGCGCTACTTGGCGGGCTGTGGGTATTCTCCGTCCGATTCTTCAAGACACTGGCACGCCCTCCGTATGAATTCAAGGAGATCATCCGGCAACTCAATATGATCGGCTACCGGTCGCTATCGCTGGTTTCTGTGGTGGGGATTGTAATCGGGGCGGTCCTTACCATGCAAAGCCGGCCCACGATGATAAAATTCGGTGCCGAGGCCTTCATTCCGGAAATGGTGGCTATCAGCGTGATGCGCGAACTTTCTCCGGTACTGATTTCCGTCATTCTCGCCGGTCGTGTCGGCGCCGGCATTGGAGCCGAACTTGGTTCCATGCGGGCCAGCGAACAAATCGATGCCATGGACGTGGCGGCGCTCGACCCATTCAAGTATCTGGTATTCACCCGCATTGTAGCCTGCATGATCGCGCTCCCGCTGCTCACGATTATTGCCGATCTGCTGGCGCTCGGTGGTTCCTGGGTCGTCGAGAAGATCGAGGCCGGTATGACCGTTAGCTTGTTCATTCAGACTGTCGTCAATGGTGTGGAGTTTTCCGATTACTTGCCAGGCATTGCGAAGACCATCTTCTTCGGATTTACCATCGGCCTGGTTGGATGCTATGAAGGATATCATTCCAAGGGTGGAACGGAGGGGGTCGGGCGGTCCGCCACGGATGCTGCCGTAACCAGTTCGCTCCTTATCATCTTGCTGGATGTCCTGTTTGTGAAAGTCACTCTGATGCTCTGGCCCTATTAATTGCCACTGATGATCCATCCATTCCAGCATCATAATCATGACCAGGGTCCGAAGCCCAATGCCCTCGTGCGCATCGAGCACCTTGCCATTACCTTCGATAAGCCGGTCCTGCGCGATGTTAGCCTGGATATCCACAAAGGCGAAACCGTTGCCGTGCTGGGTAAGAGTGGTACCGGCAAAAGTGTATTGCTGAAACTCATTGTGGGTCTGCTTACCCCAGATTCCGGAAAAATTTTCTTCAAGGATAAAGAAGTTACGGCGCTCGGCGAGTTTGGGCTGATGGATATCCGCTCCGATATTGGATTTCTTTTCCAGGGAGCTGCGCTCTTCGACTCCATGACGGTCGGGCAGAACCTAGACCTCTTTTTAGTGAAACATACAGACCTTCCGCCGAAAGAGCGTGAACAAAAAATCGCGGCCGCGCTTGAAATGGTCCAATTGCAAGAAGCGATCGATAAAATGCCTTCGGAATTATCCGGAGGCATGAAAAAGCGGGCCGGCCTTGCGCGTTCCATCGTTATCGAGCCGGAACTCATGCTCTATGACGAACCAACGACCGGATTGGACCCCGTGACCGCGAGTTCTATCGCTGAATTGATTGTTACCCTGCAACAACAGCTTGGGATTGCATCGCTCGTCGTAACCCACGATTTGCCAACGGCCTTCACCGTTTCCGACCGGGCGATGGTCCTCAATGAGGGATATGCCATTTTCGAAGGAGAGTTAAAGGACCTTGAAAAATCCGAGGATGCGTTTCTTCACGAGTACCTCGCTGCATCGCGGCTGGACCGCGAGCGCCATGACCGCATTCTGCGGGCCCGTGAGCGCGCCCTCGCCGCTACTCAAAACCCAAAGGCCGCCACGAAAGGCACCGCACGGGGATCTGAAACGGATGTGAAGGTCCTAACGTAATGATATTATCTCACCATGAAGCGTAAGTCCGTTCCATTGGTCCGAATCGGGATCTTCGTATTTGCAGGATTTGTAATCCTGATCGTTTCTATTTTTTATTTGGGAAGCAATCAGGAGCTTTTTTCGTCCACATCCAAGCTCACGGCACGCTTCCAGACCGTAAGCAACCTACGGCCGGGAGCCGAAGTGGACATGGCCGGCATTAGTGTGGGAAGCGTCCAGAAAATCCAGCTCCCGCGCAATTCCCGTGATTCCGTGACTGTTACGCTCAAGGTGCTGACCGATGCGCTGAAACTCATCCATACCGATTCGAAAGCAGTAATTTCCACCCAAGGACTTATCGGCGACAAGGTCATCTATATTACCATGGGTGGCGATTCCACCAAGGCCGTCGCTCCGGGCAGTACCATTCCGGGGCAGGCCCCGCAGGATTTCACAAAAATATATGATACCTTATCGGCCACAGTAGCTCAGTTGGATTCGGTGGCTCATGAGGCAACCCTGCTGGTTTCCCGTATTGCCAACGGTAATGGCACGCTGGGTAAATTAGTCAACGACAGTTCCTTGTACGAAAACGCCAATGCTATGGCTGCCGATGCACGAGAGGTCATGGACACGGCTAAAATCGCGGTCCGTAGTGTTTCCAATAGTTTTGAAAAGCTTTCGGACCGGGTGGACGATATTGTTGGGAAAATCGATCGCGGCGAAGGTTCGCTCGGCAAATTGCTGACGAAGGACGATGTGTACGAGAACGTTCGTAAAGCATCGGATAATTTGGCGGCCTCCAGCTACGCACTGAACGATGCTCTGGCAAAAGTAGCGCTGGGGTCCGGTCGCTTTGCGGAGGTCATGGAGGGCCTGAAGCATAATTGGCTCGTAAAAGGTTACTTCGAAGACCGAGGTTATTGGGATGCCCCGGCCTTTGAAATGACCATCGATCGTAAGATCGATTCGTTGAATCACCTTCGGCAACTGATCGATGCCCGGAACTCAGCACAGCAAACGCGCTGAGTGAGAGCACGGGCGGTACATCTCCTCCGCGCAGCGGCTCGGCCGCATGACTCGGCCACACGGCTCGGATGCACTTCCACGCGGAATGCAATATGTTTCGAAGTCTGCGCACGAAAATACTTGCGGGATTTCTCCTCGTCATTGCGATCGTAGGAGTGATTGGCGCGTGGGCGGTTATTCGGCTTTCGGCCATTCAAAATTCGACCAGTGATATCCTCCATCGCCGCTACGAAATCCTGCATGCAATCAATACGCTCGATACTTCTACGAGCCATCTGCGCGGCGCCGCCACCCGCTTTTTGCTGACGCCCCGTGATACGGCGCTCGCTTCGGACTTTGCACGGACCGAAGCCGCTTCCACCGCCGCGCTCTCTCAGGTTTCGACGAGTACCGGTCCGCTCTCTTCGGATCCGACTTTGTATCGATCCCTGTACCAGATTTCGCACCTCACCATCACAATTCGGAACGAACTCCGCTACCAATTCACACCCCAGTTTCCCTTCGATACATCGGGAACACTCGCGCAGCGTGTGGCACGACGCCAGCGACGCAACGAGATTTTCGTAAGTGAAATCGATCCGCTCTTCGACAGTCTCAACTCCCGCATCAGCGCGGTCGAGGAAGGATATCTTCTCTCGCTGGGGACGCTCTCGGACCAATCGCAACTCGAGGGGGACCGAATACGCCTTGAAGTGAGCATTTTTGGCGGGATCACGCTGCTCCTATGTATCTTTCTTGCCATTCGGTTTTCCAATATTATTGTTTCCCCGATTGTCGAACTAACCGAGAAAACCGAGCGCATTACGGCCGGGGAGCTTCACCAACTCGTGGTCCCGCGCACCAATGACGAGGTTGGAAAACTCGGCGAGCAATTTAACGCCATGGCCGAGAAACTGGGCGAGTTCGAGGAAATGAATCTCAAGAAGATTCTTGAGGAGAAGGCGATCTCGGAATCTATCGTCCAGTCGATGGTCGATGCACTATTCCTGATCGACCGGTTCGGCACGGTGCTCTCGATTAACCGAAGCGCCCAGGATTTGTTCGATCTCACGAATGTGGAAGGCCGAAATGCGCTGGATATCGCGCGCGGTAAACCGGCCCTGGAATCGCTCAGTATCGCCGCGCTGAAAGGGAGCTGGCGCGAGACCAACCGCGCGGAAATTGTGGAGTATTACCGCGACGGAGAGCGCATCTACTTGACACGAGATATTATTCCAATTCAATCCGGCGATTCGCCGGGAACCGTCGCCTATCTCCTCGTGCTCCGCAATGTCACCCAAGCCCATGAGCTCGAACGGATGCGATCGGATTTCGTCGGCATGGTATCGCACGAGTTGCGCACTCCGTTGACGGCTATTCGGATGAGCGTGGACCTATTGGGAGAACCGACCTTAGGGCAGCTGACGGATACGCAGGAGCAGTTTGTCCAGGCCATCCGTGAAGAAAGCGAGCGCCTGTTGCGGATTGTCAACGATCTCATGGACCTGGCAAAAATCGAATCCGGCAAGTTCGAAGTGCGAGCCTCCGAAGTTGAGCTGGATACCTTTTTCGAGCATTTGCTGGTTCCTTTCTTTGCACCGGCGCAAGAGGCCGGTATCGAACTTCGGACCGAGCACGACCCAGCGATCAGAGAGGTTCGCGCCGACCCGGATCGGCTCAAACAGGTATTTGTCAATCTCATCTCGAACGCGTTGCGCTACACTCCGCGTGGAGGCGAGATAACCATTGGGGTTTCAAAAGCCCCGGAGGATGGCTTTGCGCGCTTTTTCGTCCGAGATACGGGTACGGGCATTCCTCCGGAGTTCGTTTCGCGCATTTTCCAACGATTTGCCATTCGCAGCAAAGACGCCAAAGCTGGGACCGGACTCGGCTTAGCAATTGCTAAAGAAATCGTCCAGGCCCATGGTGGGACTATTGACGTTCGGAGCGAAGTTGGTAAAGGCAGCGAATTCTCCTTCACCATTCCATTGCCGGTATTTGAAGCCATCCACCGAATATGACGTTATTTTTGTACTACCGGCATTGAAGACCCGGAGTGAATTCGCGTAGAAACATCATCAATCTGATCTTTCGTGTTTAAGAACCAAGCACCGTCGTTAGGAATCCAACCCGCCAGCGTTCTCGGCGCGGATTCTCTAAGCCTTCCTTTCCTCTTTGCTGCCATTGCTACTCCTATGGCAGGAACCACTACGCGTGCGTCCAATGCCGCAGCCGTTCCGCGTTTATCGCGAAAACGGCGAATCCTGGTTGTCGATGACGAGAAGAATATTCGGCTCACCGTCCAGCATTCGCTCATTGCAGCCGATTACGATGTGGAGACCGCTGCCAATGGTGCAGAAGGGCTGGACCGTTTCCGCGACGGCCATTTCGACCTCATTCTCATGGACCTTCGAATGCCACAAATCAATGGCATAGAAATGCTCCGGGAAATTCGCGAGCACGATAAGCATATTGCTGCTATTGTAATTACGGCTTATCTCACTATCGATACCTTGCTGGAAGCTTTTTCGCTCGGTGTTTCCGATTACATTCGGAAGCCGTTTTCGCCGAATGACATTCGCGAGATGGTCCGGCGCGTGTTGGTTCGGGAAACGCTCGATACCCACAGCGCCGAGGCCGAAGCTGCACCGACCATCGAGCTGGCCCGCAAAGCCTTAGCGGAGCAGGACCTTCCCCGCGCCCTCGAATTTGCAAAGCGCGCCGTGGCGCGGGATAGCAACAATCCCGATAGCCAGGCCTTTCTGGGAATTCTCGAACATCTCGCCGGCGACCAACAAGCAGCCGAACAATCGTTCCATGAGGCACTACTCCTCGACCCGCAGCACCAGCTAAGCCGAGATTACCTTTTCTGGATGCAGGCCAAAGGACATAGCTGAATTTCTGAAAATTTGCTCGCTGCTTTTAAAGTGTTCCACGTGGAACACTTGGTGAAAAATGCTGCGTTTTGGATAGATTCATGTTTTCTTCCACATCCTCATGTGGATAACTTTTTCAGCCACGAACGCTATATGCAATAAGGCATTTGACCAAAATTGGGCTGAAATTCAAGGTTTTTATCCACAACCAGGAACCTTTTCCGGAAATTGGTGTTTCTTAGTTCCCAGGGTTTTGAGTTATATTTTGCGCCTTGTGGTTTGCTTAGGGAATACGTCGGTGCGCCTCCGGCTCCAGAAGAATGCTCGGTTTTACGCCGAGGGCTTTCGCGATCCGATCAAGAGTGTCAATGGAGACTGCAAAATCTTCTGACTCGATGCGGCTGATATAGACGTTGGACATTCCAGCTTTGAACCCCAAACCTTCTTGAGACAAATTTTGAAGTTCGCGAAAATGACGAATATTCTGAGCGAGAGTTTTCCGAATACTTTGAGGCACTCGATAATTTAAGTTCTGTCGGCATTATTAGACTTAATAAATTTGTTAATAGATGGATTTCTTCGTATATTTGCATCACGTCTTTGGAGTGGTCTATTTGGGGAGGTGTAGCTTTCGAGCAGTTCGAAAGTTATTTTATCATGACATTCTCAACTTAAAACTAGGAGTTATTATGCTTTCTCGATCCCTTAAGCAAGCGTTCGTGACTTGCGTGCTGTTGGTTAGTCTCACGAGCCTCGCGCACGCTCAGGGAACTCCGGTGCTCGTGCCGGGACCCTGGCCCTGGACCACCGCGTGTTTCGGCCCGCCGAGCTACGATGCATTTCACATTCTCTACGACCCGAGCGCACTGCCAGGCTGCAAGATACCCGACGCCGCGCTCCGCTTGACGAATGGCGTGGCGTGGACCGATCCCTTGTTCGGACAATTGGGCGTGGTGGATACGCTCCATACGTTCCAATCCAGTTGGAATGGAGGCCAATGGTTTTCGGCCATTGCGCCCATGAATGCCACGGTCTTGCGCTCCTCGTGGGGCGATTTAGTTCTCTCTGCAACGACTTCGCTTCCGATGCCGACGCATGCCGGCCCGCCGCCGCACGCTTCGATTCACTTCGGCACAACGCCCAGTCCGCCCGCGACGGATACGAGTGCCGAGCAGCCGTGGGACATGGAGCGCATGACCTTATGGTGGGATGGCAAAGCGGCCATTGGAACGCAGGGAACCGTTCCTGCCGCAATTTTTGGCGATAGCTTACTCCCGGGCGAATACGATCTATTCCATTTGCACGTACCTTGCCTCTTGCGCTCCTATACGGTGGACCCGGCGAGCGGCTATTCCACGAACCAACTCGCTTCCCTCAAACTATCCTACGGCGGCATCGCAGATCAAAACCTCCGCTTTGCCCAGCTTGGCTTCGACCGCAATCATCAGCTTTCCTCATTCTCTTCGAATGAGGATTTGGTGCTCTCGACGAATTCGGATATTGCGTTCGGTCCGGCGGGCGCAGGACTGGGAGACATGATCTTCTCGAACCGGCGCATCGGCAAAGCGATTCGCTTTGGGACCACCTACGACACCGGCGAAACGCCCGGCGCAATCACCGATGCGGAGCATGTGGCCATTTTGAGTAACGGGAACGTTGGGATCGATATGCCGGACTCCGCTACTGGCCTAATGATGCCCAAGGAACAAGTAGAGATTGGTGGCGCCACCGTGGCAGCACCGGGCAATATCTATCCGACTCCGGGTCTTACGATTTATGGCGGCAGCAAACTGGAAAACACGCTGCGCCCGAGCGGGGGGTACTATCCGGAAGATTGGCGCTCCATTGGCTTCAATGGTTGGATAGACCATACCGATACCGGCGCAACCCGGTTCCACCGGTTTGAACCGATCGCCAGTTCCGGAATTTCTTTCTCGCAAAGCACAGGTGGACTGTTGAGTTTTAATTGCTCGCCGTACGACCCAACAGGAAAGAATCACGATCTGACCTTGCAATTGACCGGAAGCGCGGGCATGTCCCTGTGGTTCATGGATACTACTCGCGTTCCCTACCATCATTTACTCAACGTTATCATACCGGGCGATACCGCCGGCGGCGTTCGAAATACGAACGGCCTTACATATTTTCACACTCCGGTCTGCATTACGTCTGACCATCCCGGCGATCCTGTAATCAATTTTACGAACCTCGATGGTCTTCATCCGGATATCGGCGATGGCCAAACCTGGACACTTGTTATAAATGGTGCAGCATTGGCAAAGGAAATTTTCGTGCTCGACAGCACCTGGGCCGATTATGTGTTCGATCCGTCCTATAAATTATTGCCGCTCGACGACTTCGGAACGTATTTACGGGCGAACCATCATCTCCCCGAAATTCCTCCGGCAAAGGAAATCGCGAAAACCGGCATTCCCGTAGGCAAAACCGAGGAGGCGCTGACCAGGCAGATGGAAGAGATGGCGCGTTATATCGTCGAACTCAATACCGAGGTAAAGGACCAGAAATCGGAAATTGACGCAATGAAAATGGAACTTAAGCGTTTATACAAGAAGGAGAAATAAGCCATGAAACGATTGTTACTTTCTATTTTTCTCGTAGCGTTCGCATATCTCCGCTGCCCGGCGCAATGGCGCGATGTCAAGTTCAGAGGTGATAACGCCGAGCAGGTATTGGCCTTCGGCGTACACGATACAAGCCTGTTCGTGAGCGACGTTCCACAGAATGAACCGTTGGTCTATCGCTATGCGCCCACGACCCCCGGCCTGTGGGTCGCGGCTAACAATGGTATCGACCCCACGCAAGGCAATGTCACTTCGTTTGCTTCTTTGGGAAGGTATTTCTTTGCGGGAATGCTGTACACTCCGAACGGTTCTGGTGGGCCCGCATACGCAACGACCGATAATGGAACCAACTGGACTAAAATCAGCGGAGTTGAGGACATTGGAACTGCTGAAGGATATTTATTCTCAAACTGGGCCAGCTATAATGGTAGTGGTTTGAGCTGGTATATTGTTCGCTCAAGAAATAACGGTCAATCATGGGATTCAATCGCAGATTTTTATGCTCATAACTTTGCCAATATTGGACCATATGTTTTCGCCAATACCGGCTCCTCGCTATGGCGCTCGACAGATACCGGCAACAATTGGTTTCAAATTCACTCCCCCATCATTGGAAAGATGATGCCGATGGATTCCCTCCTTTTCATCGTCGGCAACGGCCAGCTTGCGAAATCGACCGACAGCGGAACGAGCTGGAGCATGGTTATGGTGGATAGCGGGGGCGTTCCCTGGCCCGTGAACTGCCTTGCGACCGATGGCAAAAACCTGTTTGCAGGAACGACGAAGGGAATGCTTGTCTCCACCGACACGGGACATACCTGGCAGGCTCGCGATGATGGCATTGTGGATGTCTATCGTAATAATTCGACGAGCGTCACGGCGATTGGAGTATTCGATTCGCTGGTGTTCAGCGATGTAACCTCTACCTATGGTCCAGACTCTTATTATTATCTCTACAATCGTCCGATTTCGGAGCTTACGGCGTCCTCCGGCGTTGCCGAACACGTGCCGCCGAGCGATACGGTCGAAGTGTATCCGAATCCGGCGACCGAGCAGGTTTCGGTCCTTGCGGGTGGCACTCGGGTTCTCGGTGTGCGGGTGCTCACTGTACTGGGAGGAACCGCCCTCACCCAGCCTTTCCCAGAGGGAGAGGAGAATACGGTGCTCGATCTATCCCCGCTTCCTTCGGGAACGTATTTTCTGGAGATCGAGACCCCGGAAGGAATGATAATCCGAAAAATTGTGAAGGAGTAAACTATGAAACAACTTCTACTTTTCTGTTTACTTACGATCGTTCCGTTGGCAGCACATGCGCAGGATTCCATCAATCCCTACGTCATCCAGCAGCATACCACTATCGAGCTACACAATACGGACGTGTATTACAATCCGTTCGCTCC
>JAKAIL010000325.1 GCA_021825235.1 Bacteroidota bacterium
AACATGAAGAAAGTAGCAGTTATTCTCTCTGGATCGGGGTATCTGGACGGTTCCGAAATTCGCGAGGCCGTTGGAGTTCTCTGGGCCCTGAGCGCGCAGAACGCGGAAGTCGAATGCTTTGCCCCCGACATCGAGCAATCGGATGTGGTACATCATGCAACGGGAGAGCCGGTATCTGAGCGTCGAAACGTACTTGTGGAATCGGCGCGCATTGCACGGGGCAAGGTACGCCCACTTTGCGAATTGAATGCCGAAGAATTCGACGCGCTCGTGATGCCCGGCGGCTATGGGGCGGCGAAAAACCTTTCCACGTTTGCTTTCGAGGGTTCCACCGGAACGGTCTTGCCGGAACTGCGGGTAGCCATCAACAACATCGTCGCCTCGGGCAAGCCGCTCGGAGCGGCCTGCATTGCCCCGGCCGTCGTTGCGCTCGCGATGAAGGGAACGCCGCTGGAACTTAGTGTGGGTGCATACGGCAATGAGGCGGCGGAAATCGAAAAATTAGGGCATAAGCACATCGTCACAAAACCAAACGAAATTCACATCGACCGCGCGCACCATATCGTTACTACGCCCGCCTACATGTACGACGATGCCCGGCTGGCGGATGTGTTCGAGGGGATCGGGCGGATGGTGGAAGCGGTTTTAGAATATTGAGAATCTCGTAGGGGCGAATGGCATTCGCCCTTTCCCCGCAAAACAATTTTTATCCCTTCCAACCATGTCTGATACTTTCCCTCAATGACGCAATCCTCGCATCAAAGGCTACGACTATTCTCAAACCGGATACTACTTCATCACGATATGTACGAAACATCGTTCTAATATTCTCTCACGAATAGAAAATGGGAACGTTATTCTAACCTCGATCGGGTCAATCGTCGAAGCGGAATGGCTCCGCTCTGAAAAGATCCGCGCTGAGATTGAACTCGACGCATTCGTTATTATGCCAAATCATCTTCATGGCATTGTACGAATTCTACAAACGACTGGCCGCGAACATCCACGAGGCTTAGAAAAACACAGTTTGCCTTCGCTGATCGCAGGGTTCAAAGGCAGTGTTACACGGTTGCTTCGCAAGGCATGTCTTATGCTTGATTCACCATGGCAGCGTGGATATTTCGAACGCATCATTAGAGATGAGATAGAGTTGAATAGGATCAGAGAGTATATTTTAAGTAATCCACGGCGATGGGCCTCCGACAGTGAGAATATTGATCGATTAGTCAGCAGAATGAATTTAATCTCTCGGCCACTTCAGGCGAATTGATAAAGTCCAAAAGGATGGAATGGAGAAGGGCCAATGCCATTGGCCCCTACGAGAATCCTCAGAGAACAAATGTACCATCCTTCGTTAGGCCGCTTTCGCCAGTTCCTGCTCCTTGTACTGCAATTCGTAGAGGGTGCGATAAATGCCCCCGTGCCGCAGGAGTTCATTGTGGGTTCCCTGCTCGCGGATTTCGCCGTGGTGCATAACGATGATATTATCCGCCCTCTGAATCGTCGAGAGCCGGTGGGCAATCACGATGGACGTGCGCCCGACGAGCAATTGCTCAATCGCCTTCTGGATCATCTGCTCGCTTTCGGTATCGATACTGGAGGTCGCTTCGTCCAAAATGAGGATACTCGGATCATACGCCAATGCCCGGGCGAACGAGATTAGCTGCTTTTCTCCCACCGATAGAATCGCGCCACGCTCCATTACCTGCGATTCGAAGCCGCTTGGCAAGCGGGAAATGAAGTCGTTCGCTCCAACCAGCGCTGCGGAGTTCCGAATCTTTTCCTGACTAATTGCTTCGTTGCCCAGGCTGATATTCGTAGCCACGTCCGCGCTGAAGAGGAATACATCCTGCAACACGATGGCCGTGTTTCGGCGAAGTTCCTGCGGATCGAGCGTGCGAATATCTCTGCCGTCAATCAGGATTTCGCCGCGCTGGAATTCATAGAGCCGGGTCATCAGATTCGTGATCGAGGACTTCCCCGCTCCCGTTGCACCGACGAAAGCAACGGTCTGCCCCGGTTTAACATGGAAGGAAATGTCCTTCAGCACGTAATCGTCGTTGTTATACGCGAACCACACATTGCGGAATTCGATCTCCCCTCGCAGACGACCCGTTGAAACGGGCTGCTCGGGAAGTGCGAGAACGCTCTTGTCGTCGAGCAGCCGGAAAATGCGTTCACTCGCCGCCATCGCGGATTGCAGGATATCGTACTTGTCCGCCAAATCGCGGATGGGCCGGAAGAATTGCTCCGTGTATTGGTAAAACGCGATGAGCGTACCCACCGTAACTCCGGCAGCGAGCCCCAGTTTATTTCCCAGAACAAGCGTCCCGCCGTACCACACGATCAGCGCTGTCGCGATCGCCGAGAGAAATTCCACGACCGGATAAAACACGGCATAGTAAAAAACGCTGCGGATATTGGCATCGGCGGTCCCACGGTTGATCTTTTCGAATTGCCGATAGGTCTTTGCTTCCGCGCCGAAAAGCTGGACCGTGAGCATCCCAGCCACGTGCTCGTTCAGGAACGCGTTCAATCGCGCCACCAGCAGCCGCACCGTGCGGTAGGATTCGCGCGCCTTCTTCCGAAAAATGGAGGTCGCAATAATAAGCGGCGGAAAGACCGTCAGCACTACGAGCGAAAGCTTCCAGCTCGTGTAGAACATGAAGACGAAGATCCAGAAGACAACGAATACATCCGCCACGATCATAATGATACCGGAGCTGAAAAGATCGTTCAAAACTTCAACGTCATTCGTGATGCGTGTAACCAGGCGACCGACCGGGTTCTTATCAAAAAACCGCATGGAGAGCTTCTGCAAATGCGAAAAGAGCTGACGTCGTAGATCCAAAACGGTCTGCTGGCCAATCCATGCTGTAAGTAAGGTCTGTCCATACAGGATAATTGATTGCAGAACCAGCGTTCCAACGATGGCGGCTGCGATGAGCATGAGGCCGGCCGGTACCTTGAGATGTCAGGAATGAACCCTAAGCTGGCCATTGTCATGTCCGTAAAAAAGGTCCCGAAGGAAGATGCCGAAAGGCTGCTGTCCGAAAACGGCGGACGGCTTCGCGGCATTATCGATTAA
>JAKAIL010000326.1 GCA_021825235.1 Bacteroidota bacterium
TTAGCTGCCACAGCGTAATTTCTCCAAAAATCTAAATTTTACCCGTTTTTCGGCGGGGCTATAAGCGTTGATAGGCGGGGTTAGTTCCGACGACAGGCATAATACCCTGCTACCGCTCCTCGAACGCAAAATTCAACATCCGATAGACTAACTTCGAGACCAGGTACGTGGCATGGCGCGCCCTTGGATCCGGTGCCAGTTCAACGACATCGAAGCCGGCGATTCGCTTGCCTGCTTTCCGAAGCTCACGGAAGATTTGCATCGTCTCGTTCCAGAGAAAGCCGTCCGGCTCCGGAGTGCCGGTCGCCGGCATGGTGGACGGATCAAAATAATCGACATCGAACGTCACATATACTTCGTCCGATGGAAGTGCTATTGCCACTGCTTTCTGCCAATCGGCTCCGTGTTCCCCTTTTCGAATTCGAGTGGCGTAGAACGTTTGCACGCCGAGCGATTCTGCATATTCGAACTCCGCCTTCTCCTGCGCCCGGATTCCCACTTGCACCACGCGCTGCATTGGGAACCCGGCATCGGCTACACGGGCCATGAAGCTGGCATGGCTATAGGGCGTGCCGGAATATTCCATACGCAAATCCGAATGGGCATCGAAATGCAGCAGGCTCATGCCGGGATATTTTCCATAATGCGCTATAATCGGAGCCGTAGATATCGAATGCTCCCCTCCCAGCGTGACCACAAACTTTCCGTTCGCAATCTCTTTGGATACGGCGCGCCGAAGAAAATCCAGCATCGTTTTGCCCGAGCGCTTGCCAAAATCGAGCGGTGGAAGCGTGGCGATTCCAACATCGAAGCAAAGTTCGCGGAAGAATTCGTCATCGAAAAATTCCACGTAATGCGACGCTTTAATTATTGCGGCCGGCCCCTTAGCCGTCCCGCCGCCATAGCTCACGGTCTTCTCATACGGAGCAGCGAGGATAACAATTTGGCTCGAATCGTAGGAACTCGATTCTATCGGTAGCGCTAAAAAGTTCTTGTTCGTTGGCAGTACTTTCTTCATTTATCATTCACAATTCATCATTGCCCGATAATAGTATCGTGCCGCCAATGGCGATCGTCGGTTTTCGGATAATCTGTGGTATAATGGAGCCCCCGGCTTTCCTTGCGCCGCAGCGCCGATCGCACAATGAGTAATGCGACTTCGGCAATATTCCGAAGTTCCAATAGCGGCACCGTGACCTTCGTCTTCCGATAATAATCTTCGATCTCCTTTCGAATGAGTTTCATCCGCCGGAGCGCTCGTTCCAGCCGGTAATTACTGCGGACAATGCCAACATAATCCCACATAAGCTGCTGGACCTCCGTGTGATCGTGCGAAATGTAAATCCACTCTTCGGCATTCTCCGTCCCCGATTCATCCCATTCTTTGAGCGTAATCTTTACAGGTTTCGCCTTCTCGTGGCGCAGGCGATTCGATAAATGCTCCGCTGCCCGTTTAGCCCAAACCAGCGATTCCAAGAGCGAATTGCTCGCGAGCCGGTTAGCCCCATGCACGCCGGTCATCGAGCTTTCGCCGGCAACGTAGAGGCGGTCAATGTTCGTCGTTCCGTCCAGGCTTGCGGCAACGCCGCCGCAGCTATAATGCGCTGCCGGCACCACCGGAATCGGTTCCTTTGTAATGTCGATCCCCAGCTCCTTGCACCGCTCGTAAATGCTTGGGAACTCGTCACGAATGGCCGAACCATTGAGGTGTGAGACGTCCAGATACACATAGGCATCTCCCCGGCGCTTTAGCTCCGCGTCGATCGCCCGGGCTACAATGTCTCTGGGAGCGAGTTCTTTCCGCGCCGGATCGTAACGGGTCATAAATCGCTCCCCTGCCTGGTTCAGCAAAATCCCACCAGCCCCCCGAACTGCTTCGCTGATCAGGAAGGAGTGCGCTTCTGGCGCATAAAGTGAGGTCGGATGGAACTGAATGAATTCCATATTCCCGATTTTTGCTCCAGCGCGGTAAGCCATCGCGATTCCATCCCCCGTCGCAATGACCGGATTTGTGGTGTGTAGGTACGCCTGCCCCACTCCTCCGGTTGCCAGCATCACAGCCGAGTGCGCTCGGCAGATGGTTACCTTGCCAGTGGCCTCATCCAAAATATAAGCTCCGTAGCATGAAAGCCTTTCTGCTCTGCTGCCCCTTCCGTCCCAACCAGCCCCGGCCTTCCTCTGGTGGTCCGTCAGCAGTTCTACGGCAAAATGATTTTCGAGAATCGTTATCCTCGGATGCTCCTGTACCGCATGGAGCAACGCCCGTTCGAGTTCCCGCCCCGTATAATCCCGGGCATGTACGATCCGGTTTGTGGAGTGGCCACCCTCGCGGCCCAAATCCAGGGATCCGGATTTCGTCCGGGTAAATCGGGCACCAATGGTGACCAGGTCCTGAATACGTTGCGGTCCTTCCTGGACCAGCACTCGCACGGCATCTTCGTGGCAAAGGCCAGCGCCCGCGATCAGCGTATCCTGCACATGGGATTCCAACGTATCGCCTTCGGCTATGACGCTGGCAATGCCGCCCTGGGCGTAGTTGGTGTTCGATTCGGATCGCTCCTTTTTGGTGACGATAAGAACCCGCAGGCCCGTTTGCTCGGCGGTCGAAAGTGCGAAGAAAAGTCCGGCGGAGCCGGAGCCAAGAACAAGAACGTCTGTTTCCGTATGAAATTCGCTTTTATGAAAGTGTAAAGAACACCTAAAAACGAAAAGCCCTTCCAACCTGGAAGGGCTTTTCTCAAAGTTCCCGGTTTGGTTAGAAATATACAACAAGGTGTACGTCCCCGCCGGTGGCTAATGCAATAGTGGTTACCGATTGTCCGTTCGTGGTGTTCGAACCAACGGTACTCGAATTGCTGGTGCTTGTAAAGCCCAGGCCCATTTCAGCGCCTGCCGCTATGCCGTGAGTGAAGAACCAGTCGAATCCGGCAAGCAGGCCCACGCCGAAGGTGGAGGAACTCGTCTTATGTTCGAAGTTTCTAGTATTACCATCATCCGTCGAGGCATCCCCAAAGCTGATCTGTGCACCGACGTATGGCGAAGTCGAATATAACGGACGGAAGTGCTTTTCAACCCCCACGCCTATG
>JAKAIL010000088.1 GCA_021825235.1 Bacteroidota bacterium
CGGGAGAACAATGAATGCTGAGTGAACTCACACAAAAATAATTGGTTCTACATCACCGCCTTCCAATTTCTTGATTTTTCTCAGTGAAGCATATTTCTCACTTTTGGCTGCTTCTTCTTTGCCTCGGGATTTCGCGGACTTCCGGCGCTCATCCGCGACATCTGAAACACGTAGTTAAACACGAAAAGCCGAAGCCGGCAGCGCCTCCTCCGGTGGTATCGGTCGAGCCGCTGGTGGCGATTCCCGCACAACTGCCTGATCAGGACTCTGCGGACGACCGGCCCTGCTTTACGCTCGATGGCCGCACGATGTATTTCGGTTCCCGGCGCTTTTCCAAAGATAAATGGCGGATTCCGGATCCTAATCCCAATTGGAAGTGGGACAGCGATCTCTGGGACCGTATTCTGACCGATAGCGGCTGGTCGCCGCCTATCAATCTGGGCCCGCCAATCAATAACTCCGGCGGCCAACTCAATCCTACGATTTCTCCCAATGGGGATATTTTGTATTATGTTAGTTCCGGTCCCGTCCTATGGGAGGCGCACTTGATAAACGGGACGTTCCAGAAGCCTCAGCCGGTTCCCGGCCTGTTAAACCAGATTTATAATCGCCGGCAAATGGTTATGGCGTTGTTCCATGATTCGATTATCAATCTGGTCAACCGCGAAATGCTTCCCGATTCGGACCTCAAGCTTCGCGCGCCCGATGCCTGGGATCTCCATTGGCGTGTGGACCTGGTAAACCATTTGAAGACCCAGGAGGCAGCCGATTTCTTTTCCCAGATGGTCCGTTGCGAATCGTCCATTTTCCCGGATGGGAAGTATGCTGTCTTCAGCGAAAATTTTGGCAAAGCCGGATCCTATGGAATTGCCGGCGATGGCGGCGAGGATTTATATCTTGTCCAAATTAGTCCGAACGGTGACTGGGATAGCGTAAAATTCTTCAATGGCGATATCAATTCGCCGTATGACGAAACGTATCCCTTCATCGCGGCCGATGGACGAACGCTGTACTTCACGTCCAATCGTCCTTGCCCAACGTGTGCGCCGGGAACCTGGGGCAAGCAGGATATTTATCGTACTTATTTCGACGGGAACCATTGGACAACGCCGGTCCCGCTCGGTCCACCCTTTAATTCCCCGGCGGACGATTATGGGTTTTCCATCGGGCCCGATGGGAAAACCGCGTATTTCGTCAGCAATCGCGATGGTAAATCGCGGTTGTATCAGGTAAATTTACGGCCGCAGGATTCGGCAATTGCGCCGCTGCCGGTGTCTGTCCTGCAAGGCATGGTCACCGATGCCAAAACGCATAAGCCGCTTGCCGCCACGATTTATGTGGACGATCTTACGGAAGATAAGCCCGATTTCAATGTGTATAGCGATAGCCTTACCGGGAACTATGTCCTTGCGGCGCGGCGGGGACACCGGTTCGGCATTCAGGCCATTGCACCGGGACATCTGCCGAATTCCCAGCGCTTTACTGTTCCAGCGGACCAGCCGTTCGACCGCACCAAGCTCGATCTGGAACTGGAACCCATCGGACTCGGTGCCACCATGGAATTCAAAAACGTCTATTTCGATTTTGGGAAAGCGGATTTGCTTCCCGAAAGTAAATTAGAGCTTGATCGTGTCGTACAATTTTTGCGGACCGCAGGTTCGATTACACTCGAAATCGGGGGACATACGGATGATGTCGGCTCCGATGCCTATAATCAGCGCCTTTCTGAAGACCGCGCCAATGCCGTGCTTAATTATCTTGTTTCTCAGGGTGTTCCTAAGCGAGAATTGAAAGCGGTCGGGTACGGAAAGTCACAGCCATTAGTTCCTGGAACATCGGATGAAGCCCGAGCTAAAAACCGGCGAGTGGAGATGACCATTACCAGCCAGTCCGACTGAACCTGGATTACACTGATTGAACCGGGATTACGCGGATTGGATGGATTTTCAGGATTACCTCGTGTTCGAACATCCCAGGGTTTTAAAACAGTCGAGCAACCGCGTCGCGGTAAAATAGTACGATTACTTTATTACTAAATACGTTAGGATACTAAGTGTTAGAATAGCCATAAAGTCGTTAATCCTGCAAATCCATCCAATCCGCGTAATCCCGGTTCATGCTTGAGCATCACACCATCCGTGGCATTCAGCTCGCCTTCGAGTGGGTCTCCGCCGGAGACGAACTGATCGTTTTCCTTCACGGCGTCGGGGCCAACCGCACGGCTTGGGAGCCACAGGTCAAATTCTTTAGCCAGCTTGGATATTCGGTAGCCGCGGTGGACATGCGCGGCACGGGTGCATCACAAGCACGCGATGAGAACGGACTCGCCTTGCCAATCACCATCGCCGATTTCGCCGACGATGTGGACGCACTCATCCGCGAACTCGGCTTCGAACGCGCCCATTGGGTCGGCAACTCGATGGGAGGAGTCATCATCATGGAAGCGCTTTGCTCCCCCTCCTATGCAGCGAAGCGGAATAGAGCCCGTCCTGAGCTTGCCGAAGGAAGGGGGCTGGGGAGTGGTCCAGTTCACCCTGATGCGGAATTTGGTTATTCGACGATTGATAAAGTAGTCCTCGCTAATACGTTCGCAAAATATCCCGATTCGCATCTCTTGCTGCCGCGCCCCGCACAGGCCCTTAAGACTAAATCGCTGGTCCAATTTGCTGCGGAACGAATCCCAGCGACGCACCGCCCGGATATCGATCCCAGGATTCTGGAAGCAAGCATTCAGGCCATGGCGATTAAGGACGTCGAAACCTATCTCTTAAGCTGGCGCGAGACCTGGAGCCACGATTACCGTTCGCAACTCCCTTTGCTACCGAAAGAGAGGAGCGAGGTCCTGGTTATCACTGGTTCGCTCGATAAAATTACGCCACCTGCCCTGGGCCTCGAAATCTCAAATTTAATTCCTTGCTCGAAATATCACGAAATTCCGAACGCGAGCCACATCTCCAATCTGGACCAGCCGGAGGAGTTCAACCGGGTGGTGTGGGAATTTTTGAAGAGCTAAACACGCTTTCGCGCTCATAAGCAATATCCGATTCTTGCTCGGAACAAATACAATTTGGGGTCTGGTTTGCTACTAGCATAGATCGGTTACTGAGACGCACGCATCGAATTCGAGCATAAGATCACCATGAGCATTGGAACCACAACGTCGACGCTACCGCTCTTTACTGATCTCCCGCCGCGAATACAGCTAGATAACCGTTTTTGGCACGGGAGCTTCAATGAGCGCGAAAGTTCGATGCATCAACTCTCGCCTTATGTAGGCAAGTTGAAAAGCGGCATGGTTAGAGTGCTATTGAATAAGTACTCTAAAATTGGAGATATTGTTTTCGATCCGTTTTGTGGCTCTGGGGTCGTTCCATTGGAAGCAGCATTGGCCGGGCGAGAAGCATGGGCGAATGACCTAAGCGAGTATGCATATACGCTTACCCGCGCAAAGATGGAAGCGCCTGCGGATGAACGTACAGCATTACTCCAAGCCCGGCAACTACTGTCCCTTGTCGATAAACGGGCTGATACCACAAATGTCACTCACGTACCGGAATGGATTCAGCAGTTCTATCACCCCCGCACTTTGCGCGAGATTGTGGTTGCATTCGATGAACTTAAAAGATCGAAAAACTATTTTTTGACAGGCTGCCTCCTGGGCATCATGCATCATGTTCGTCCTGGTTTTTTATCATATCCCGCTAGTCATCTTGTTCCGTACTTGCGTAAAGGGAAATTTCCTCCCGAAGAGTTTCCAAATATGTACGAATATCGAGATTTGCGTTCGCGGCTTATTGCGAAAGTTGAACGTGCATACCGGAGAACTTATTTTACTGAGAACTGGGAGATTCGGAAATATAAAATCTGGCATGTTAATGCCATGTCCTTACCGATTCAAGATGAATCCGTAGATTCCATCATTTCCAGCCCTCCGTATTTTGGCGCGCTCGACTACGCCAGGGATAATCGGCTGCGGTTATGGTTCCTCGGACGCAGAGACTGGAAAGAACTTGATAAGACGCTCACTGCGAGCGAAAAGGTGTATCTACCGCAGATGGCCTTTTGTTTACGAGAAATGCACCGTGTTCTAAAGCAGCAGTCGCATTGTATTCTGGTCCTGGGCGATGTTGAACGAGACGGGAAGATGAAGCGAACGGCCGAAATACTCGCCGATTTAGCGATCGAGGTTACCAATCACGGTTTTAAGATTGAGACCATTTACGACGATCTCATTCCAGATGAGCGACGATCGCGTCGTCGAACGGCAACAACGAAATTTGAGCGAATCCTGATAATGAAAAAGATCTAGTGGCCAAGAAGAATTCTTTAGGTGACCTTCTTACAAATTTTCGTGCCGCGCATGGGTTTGTGGGGCGAGGCAATCTCGGCCTCGCTTTGGTGATTACCAGAAAAGCAAAAAAACAAGGTCTTCCAATTGATCTATCGACATTATTCACAAGTAGTGGAGGGCAAATTGCTGGCTTAAGCGGTAGCGCGGTTAATATGATCCTTCGTGAATACGGAGAGAATCGAAATTCGGGAACCGAAGTTGGTCGAACGAGTAGAGGGACTATAGGAAACGCACCAACCTACGCCAGCTTCTTGAATGAACTGAATGCCAAGGACGAAGCTGACCTTGAGTTCATTGAGCATTGGTGGGTGGAACGGTGGGTTGAATTTTTTAATAACCAGCCCTTTAAGCTTAACAATGATCACACCAAGACTACCCAAGCCATGGTTCAGGACCTCTTCGACCAGGCGCTCAAACGCCAGCGCGAATCGCCTGGAACGACATATGTGGGCGCCATGCTACAGCACTTGATTGGCGCTAAACTGGTTTTAGCACTGCCCGGCGTCCAGATTGCGCATTATGGTTTCACCGTAGCAGATGTGGTAAGTGCACGTTCCGGAGACTTCGTAATTGATGACACCGCTATCCATTGTACGACTGCCACAACAGAGGCATTGCTAACCAAATGCAAGGATAACCTTCAAGCCGGAATCCGCCCGGTGATCTTGACAGTCGGAAAGTACATTCAAGCAGCCGAGGCAATGGCCGAAACCAAAGGTATCGGGGGTCGAGTAGAGATTTTAGACGCGATCCAATTTTTAGCGACCAATATTTATGAGTTAAGTTTCTTCAGAACTGCACAACGAGACGTAACGATAGAGAAATTACTGGATCAATACAACCACATTGTTGACGAGGTGGAACCGGACAAAAGTTTGAAAATCGTGTTAAAGTAGTCCGCCGGCTCAAAGGATAATCCCCATGGCGCTGAATTCAAACAAACCCATTGCTATTTCCGCAAAAGATTTATCATCGCTTTTTCCGGTGCATGGCCTGCTAACCGTCTGCACGCATGGCATTTGGGATCGAACGCACCTAAATTCCATGAAAGTAGGAACGATAAATATTTCATCGGGATTCGAGGCAGCCCTTATCTCGGAATGTGAACGAGGTCAATTGGTCTATGTAGGCCCGTTCTACTTGCATGCATTGCCGACACCGGACGAGCGACTTGCTTTCTCTTGTCGAGAAAGTTTTTTCCTTGCTCAAGTTCCTAAAAACGAACTTGATTTTTCCACATGAAGCTCAACTCCCTCACCAGCCTTTCTTCTCTGCTCTCACCCGAGGAATCTGAATTCCTCGCCAACGATGCTGCCGCGAAGCAAGCCAGGCGCCTCATCGGGGAAGGCCAGGAGGTCCGCGTGCTGCTCGATAAGAAAGCGCGGCGCGGTAAGGCAGTGACGGTTATTTCCGGTCTTCATCTTTCTACCGAAATGCGCGATAAGCTGGCGAAAATGCTCCGGCAAAAATTCAGTGCCGGTGGTACGGCTGAAATGGATACGATTGAATTGCAAGGCGATCATGTTGTGAAGGTAAAGGATTATTTGAAGACGAATGGATTTACAGTGAAGCCATAGCCCATGTTCAGGAATTTACCATCGCTCACCAAAGGACTTATCATCGCGATCATCGCATCTGCGTTGCTTTCGATGATCGTCCCTTCGCTCACCGTTTCTGTCCTGCCGCTTTTTCCGCAGCTTCTGCTGCACGGACAGTTATGGCGCTTGATTACTTTTCCCTTCTTCCTGGCAGCTTCGATCCACAATTTGCTCGCCAGCGTATTCGTAGTCCTGTGGAATGGCGTCCTCATCGCAATGTTCGGCGGCGAACTCGAAACGATAGTCCACACGCGGCAGCTAACCATCGCGCTGGCAATCGCTGTTCTTGTAGGGGGTATTCTTTTCGCGATTTTCAGTTCCACCGGCGCGCTGGCAGGGCCAGGCGTGATCGCTATGTTCATGCTCGGAGGTTTTTCCTACCTATGGCCCAAGCGCGAGATTTCCATCTTCGGATTATTTTGGGTTAAAGCATGGATGATTGCGCTGGCCGTGTATATTCTTTCCATCATTCCCATGTCGGGCATGCAACTCGATACGAGCGCTTCGAATTTGTTCGGTCCGACGTACGGCGCTCTGGCAGCCATCGTTTATTTTCATCTTGTGTACCGGCAGTATAGCTTTGGCCGAGGATTTCTCGATCGCACGAGCAGCCTGTTCTCACGATCGCGAAAGCCCGTGTATGACGCCACGAATCCCAAGTCTATTCAGGCTCGAATCGATGCTATTCTGGACAAGATTGCGAGTTCCGGTATGCAAAGCCTCTCCAAAGAAGAGCGGGAATTTTTGCTGAAACATAGCCAATAAGCCTGAACCTTGATTTGTGGAGATTGTTGAGATTAATGAGATACCGATTTCGGGATCATCGGAGATGTATCCGAGCCTATGCATCCGGAGAATCGTCCGCATAATCCATCGAAATCCCCGTAATCTCGGTTCTACCTTATGACGTTTCAACGCGCACTTGCCTGGAGCATCTTTTGGATTGGGCTTTCGATGCTCGTCGCGCTGGGAATTTATGCGGCGTGGGGCGGCGACGCGGCCGAAGCATTCCTGACTGGCTATGCGCTGGAGAAATCCCTTTCGGTGGATAACCTCTTTGTCTTCCTCATGCTCTTCACGTATTTTGGCGTGAGCCGTGAATCCCAGCGGCGGTCGCTCAATTATGGTCTCCTCGGCGTGCTGGTGCTGCGGGGGATATTGATTTTCGCCGGCATAGCGCTCATCCAGCAATTCGAGTGGATTATGTATGCCCTGGGTGCCGTGGTGATCTACAGTGGCTTCGTGATGGCCTGCGGAGGAGATGAGGAATTCAATCCCGAGACGAGCCGGACCGTCAAGCTGGTACGCCGGTTTGTACGCGTATCCGAAAGTTACCAGGGCAGCCGATTTTTTATCCGCGAACATGGGCGGAAGGTTGCAACGCTGTTGTTCCTCGTCGTCTGCGTGATCGAAGTGATGGATTTGCTGTTTGCCATTGATAGCATTCCGGCCATCTTTGCCGTGACACGAGACCCGTATATCGTCTATTCCTCGAATATTCTTGCCGTGTTGGGCCTGCGCTCCATGTACTTTCTGCTCGAGCGCATGCATGACGCTTTCCGTTTTGTTAAGCAGGGCGTGGGGCTTATTCTATGGTTCATTGGCGTGAAGATGATTCTACCGGCGTTTTGGCACGAAGCGGTAATCAGCAATACCTGGGCGCTGGCGATCGTCATTACGGTTTTGATTCTTTCCGTCGTGCTTTCGGTAACCTTTAAGAAGCCCAAAGCAACCGCAGCGAGATAATCCTTCGATATGTCCTTGAAGACTGGGAGAGAGCGTTACTACATCCTACTGGCGATTGCAGGCTGTGCACTCGTTCTCTGCTTGACGCTTACCTATCCCTTCAACAACGATAATGCGCTCTATGCCTACATGGCGGACCTTGCTCTCAAAGGGCATCTGCCGTACCTCGGTTCGTGGGACCAAAACTTCCCGGGAATTATCCTAATTCACGCCGCCCAGATCCTCATAAGCGGTCGCTCCCAACTTGCCTTCCATATTTTCGATATCGTGCTTCAGCTTTTGGGAAGCATTCTGCTTATCATGATTGGTAAGCGTTTGTACGATCTGCGCGCTGGAATCCTTGCGGCGCTGCTCGCAAGCTTATATTACGTTCAACAAGGCTTCTGGATGTCCGGCGAACGGGATACGTATGTCACCATTATGTTGCTCCTGGCATTCTGGCTGGCCATGGATCACAAGCGGCCATTCCTCGTGGGAATTTTGTGTGCTGTCATATTTCTGTTCCGGCCTACCTATGCGCCATACGGAATCGTTCTTTTGGTATGGTATCTGTGGCAGCGATATCCGCAGCACAAGTCCTCGAATGCCTGGTGGTGGCTCTGTGCCGGTGTCGCGGTTCCTCTCCTCCTTTTTGTCTTTTGGTATTGGGCTTTGGGCGGCCTTGCGGCCTTTTGGTACGCTACCATTCTCTTTAACCTCAAGGTCTATAGCGGTGAAGGCGCTGCGTTCAGCCTTTGGGAACCCATACGCTTTTACGCTATTTCCCTTTTCGCAGTGGCAGTTGCTGCCGCGCACCTCTGGAATCGCCGGCGCGCGGAACTATATCTTTGGGCTGGCCTCTTCGCTGCAAGCGTGCTCTCGCTCCTGGTGCTGTACCGGCACAGCGTGTATCATTATCATCCGGCGATGACCCTCTTCATTCTGCTCTCCGCCGTGGGATGGATGCGCCTTGCCGATTGGATCGGTGCTAAATGGCGAGCCTTCCGAACCGTCGTTCCGGTGCTCGTGGTCGCGTATTTTGTCTTCTCGACCTTTCGGGGCAATACCATCCAGCATGTGCTCTTAGGAATGGTACGTGGTCAGATTACCTCGCTACGCGCTTCGTATGACCGGTATGAACCATCGCCCGAATTTGGCGTGGGCGTGCAAACCGAAGTCGGAGATTATTTGAAAGCGCATACCCACCCGGGCGATACCGTTCAAATGTTTGGGCCCTATAACTATCCGCAATATCGAGCCCAGTTGCTCACGGCCAGCCGGTTCCAGACGCTGCACGCGATTACCATGCGCGGTTCTGGCGATACGCTTCAGCCTTTTCAAATGGAATGGCGCGCGGAATATATGCGCGATATGCGGCGGAATCGCCCGCTTTATTTCATTGTCTGCGATGGCCCGCCGGCCTTCCGGCAATATTATGGCGGAAGATTGGGGCACGAAATCCTGCAAAATGACTTTGTGGAACTTGGCCGATGGCTCGATTCCAACTATTATCCTGAAACGAAGATCGGCGTTTTTACTTTATACAGACGCCACTAATGCGTACCCTGTCCATCGTTATGCCAATCTATAATGAGGAAGCTCTGCTCCCGGAGCTTTTCTCTCGCGTGCAGCGCGTTATGGATTCGGCGGAACATCAGTTCGATCTCCGGTGCGAGTGGGTACTCGTCAACGATGGTTCGCGAGATCGGACGCTTTACATGCTCTCCGAGTTTGCCGGACAGGATTCGCGTCTTATCGTTATCGATCTCTCTCGAAATTTTGGACATCAACCCGCTATCCACGCGGGGATGGAACATGCCTCCGGCGATGCAATCGTCATTATGGACGGGGATCTGCAGGACCCGCCAGAACTGATCCCGGAATTGGTTCAGTCCTGGCTGGACGGTAACCGCGTCGTCGTAGCGCAACGGCGCTCGCGTGCAGAGCACGGGCTAAAAGGCATGTTGTTCGGACTCTTCCATGCCATGCTTGCCCGAGTGAGCGATCTCAAAATGGAAACGGGCAGCGGCGTCTTTGGCCTGCTCGACCGCCGGGCCGCCAATGACCTGCTCCAGCTTCGTGAACGTAATCGTTTCCTTCCCGGGCTTCGGACATGGGTCGGTTACGAACAAGCGAAGGTATTCTATGACCGTGAAGAAAGAGCCGCCGGCAAACCCAAGCAAAGCTTTACGCGCCTCCTTCGCTATGGCTTCGATGCCATCTTTAGCTTTAGCCTGAAGCCGCTGCGCGCCATTTGGACTTTGGGTTTTATCGTGAGTTTCTTCTCGTTCTTCTACGCGCTGTTCCTCATCCTGATGCGCATTCTCCATATCAATGTCGTTGCCGGATTCACAACGCCGACGGTCGCGATTCTGCTCTTAGGCGGAATACAGCTTATCTCCATTGGAATTTTGGGAGAATACCTTGGCCGCATTTACGATGAAGTGAAGCAGCGGCCGCATTATGTGGTTAATCGAGTTATTCGGGGTGGAACGCCAACTGCCTCGATAGAAACTCAGCACTCAGCACTTAGCACTCAACACTCTTTTGCAGATTGAGGAATACGATGCGCTCGAAAAAGTGGAGCGCGAGCACTGGTTTTACAAAGGCAAGCGCGCGCTCGTGCACCATTGGATCGAGCGCGCCGAGAATCTTACACCGGGCGAACGCATCGTGGACTGCGGCGCAGGGACCGGCGAGCTGGTCCGGGAACTCCGTGGCATCCACGAACACGTAGGCATTCCAGTTATCGGTATCGAATATTCGGAGGAAGCCCGCCGCCTTGCAAAGGAACGAAAGGGAACTTCCCTTATCGCCGGCTCTATTCTCGATCTCCCCTTGCGCGACGCCACCAGCAAAGTTACCATCGCGCTCGATGTGCTCGAGCATGTTGAAGATGACCGCCTTGCCTTCTCCGAGCTGCTCCGAATTACCGCCGATGGCGGCATTATTCTCATCAATGTTCCCGCGTCAATGAGCCTGTGGAGCGAGTGGGATGTTTCGCTGGGCCACTACCGCCGCTATACGAAAGAAAGCTTACATGCCGTTATCGCACCGCTGCAAGACCAGTTTGACGTCCTGAAATTCGACTATGCGAACTCCTTTGCGTTCCTTCCGATACTTGCAGTGCGGAAGGCACAGAAGATGTTTTCAACGGTTTCACGCATGGAGGACCGAATTCCTTCGGAACGTACGAATAAAATGCTCCTCAATTTGTTTGTCCGCCCCAGCCGGGTGGATTGGTTCCACCCCCCGTTCGGCGTCTCACTTTTCTGCGTACTTAAAAAGCGATGATGCAGCAGAACGAACCCCCCTCCTTAAGAAGGAGGGATCAGGGGGCGATACTCGAACGAACAACACGAATCATCGCCGTCGCGCTGGGTGTGGCCTTTATCGCGCTCGTGCTCGCGCTCTCGATCTTGCGGCTCGCCTATCCCTATGAGATCGAATGGATGGAAGGTGCCATGGTGGACCACATCGTCCGCGTGATTCACGGCCAGCCGATATACACCGCGCCCTCGCTCGATTTCGTCGCGTGGCTTTACCCGCCGCTCTATTACTGGGTTTCGGCACTGGTGATGAAGCTTACCGGCATCGGATTTTTCGCGGGAAGGATTGTTTCCTTCGCGTCCACCATCTTCACTGCGCTTGTGCTGGGATGGATGACGCTTCGCATAACGGCAAGCAAGTTACTCGGCTTCCTGACCATCGCGCTTTATTTCGCAACCTATCACCTCACGGGATTTTATTTTGACATCGTCCGTAACGATGCATTCTTTACGTTCCTGGTGGTCGCAAGCGCCCTGCCATTTTTTTGGAAGAATCGCGTAGCGCCATTTTTGAGCGCACTCATCCTTGTGCTGGCATTCCTCGCCAAGCAACAGGCCATCTTTTTCCTGCCGCCGCTTGCCTTTTGCTATTGGGTCCGAAATCGTCGGGAAGGAATTCAGTTTTCGGTTGTCGCATTGGGTTTGGGCGTCGTTTCAATCTTCGCGCTCAATGCCGCAACCCATGGCTGGTCCAACTATTACATGTTCAGCATCCCACATGCGAAGGAAGTAGATTTCGTCGCTATTCGAATGCTCGGCGTTTTTCCCGATTACGCTCTGGGCCCGCTCGCAGCCTGCACACTGGCGATGCTATTGCTCCCCCTCCTAAAGAAGGAGGGGGGCGGGGGGTGGTCGTGGTTGGGAACCCCAACGGCTCTGCTCATCCTCATGTCCCTTGCCGCGCTTATGGCCGGAGCCTTCAGCCTGGGCAATGAAGGCGGCTACCGAAATGTAATGATGCCCTTCGCCGCGTTCGTGGTGCCGCTTTTGCCCATTGCGTTGAATGAGGTACGCTTAGCGAAGCCGGAATATGGCCGGTATATCTATCTTGCAATCATTTTCCAGTTCGTCGCGCTCTATTTCAATCCATTGTCCGAGAAGATGTTGATTGCAAGCGCGCGACAGCGACGGGGCGGTGAGGAATTTATGCGAAAGCTCGCGGCCATGCCCGGAGATGTGTTCATTCCCTATCATGGATTTATCGCAACACAGGCTGGCAAGCAACCGCATGCGGAGATCCTGGCCGCGCTCGATGTACTCCCCATGCACGCCACGACCGCACGCCGCCTGGAAGCCGAGTACGATAGTGCTTACGCCCAACACCGCTTTAGCGCAATCATTATGGAGGAAAGCAACCAGTTCCGCGTGGATTCCATCGCGCACTATACCTACGCGGGCCGCATGCTCCGGGAACCCAACGTCATGCTCACCCGCGTCGCCAGCGATGCGACACGGCCGGAGTTTATTTTTGTGCCGAAATAGAAATTATACGTCTGGCCGTGGATGAACCTATTCCCTCTCGATCGTCCCTACTATATCGGAATGGCCAGCGGACCGCACTTGGCAGAAGTACGCACCAGCCGGTACATTTCGTGCGTCCCACCGGAAGACGTGGTTACCCTCTGCGAGGGTTCCCGAATAAAGCATTGCCACCTGAGAACCGAGAACATTAACGATGCGAACTTCCACGGTGGTTTGTTCAGGGGTGTTAAAACGGATGGTAGTGGAACTCTCACAGGGATTCGGATATGCTTGTATTGCCAAGACATTCTCTTGTGTCCGCGCCGCAATGCCAGCATCCTCCAACAGGTTTGGAAGGGAACGCCGCCAAACCCCCGTACCATTCGCTGCGTCCAACCCATTATCCTTATAAACAAAGCTGCCGGCGGTCCCTGCAAAAATAAGGGCGTCTGTATTGTCGGCATCCAAAACCGTGAGCGCGGTGGTAAAGGTGTTGGCTGGAGTGCCCCAATCCGCGCGCGACCAGTTCGTTGCGCTATCCGTAGAAAGAAAAATGCCGCCATTCGCACCGGCAACAAGATTCCCGTTAACCGATGCAAGCGAAAGAACCGCCGTATTATTGAAAATGCCATTCGACGCATTCGTCCAGTCGGTGCCGCCATTGGTCGATCGGTAAATGCTTGCCTCGTTCTCGGAGCCAGCAAATATATTCGTTCCAATCGTTGTGAGTGCATCGATCTCGAGCTCCGCAGAGCCAGGATGCGATAATGCGGTCGGACACCAACTAATCCCACTATCTGACGAGCGGTAGATGCCCCCGTATCCGCCGGCAAGCAGGTCGGGTCCATTCACGGCCATTGCGCGAATATCAATATAGGTGCTGCCGGTATCCCTCCGAGACCACGTTGCCCCCTCATCAGTGGAGCGATAGTTGTCCGCGAACAGATTGGTACCCTGCGTCACAAATGCCTCCGGTCGGCTTCCTTGCCAATAGCCACTTGTTGCAGCCCACCTTGCTCCGCTATCGGTCGAACGCCATAAACCATTTTCTGTTGACGCAAAAAGATTTGGGCCCATGGCGGAGAGGTCATAAATATTCCCATCCATCAGTCCGATATTTTGGATCGTCCAGGTCGCGCCGGAATCCGTTGAACGATAGACGCCGCCGCGTCGCGTTCCGGCGAAGACTGTGGAACCCATTCGAGTTAGCGCGGTGATAGCAGGATTTGGCAGGCCCTGGCTCGAAGCTTCCCAACTTCCACCTCCGTCCATTGAACGAAAGACGCCATTGCCAAACGATGCGGCAAGGACGGCGTTACCCGCCGCCGTAAAAGCCACGAAGGGATATGGGGTTTCCAGATTTGCCATCGTCGTCCAGGTCCGACCGCTATCGGCGGAAACAAACGAGCACGCGATGTAGGAAGCACCGCTGGGGATGTATCCGGATGCATACAATTTACCGCCGACCACAGCGAGCGAAGCAAGCCAACGCTTTGTTGGATTGGTGCCAACGGCCCTCCAGGTCATTCCGGAATCGCTTGATAGGTACAGTACGCTATCGCCCGCGGCATAAAGGTCAGCTCCGTGCGATGCAAGGGCAACAATATCGTAGTCGGAACTCGGCAAGCCGCCGTGCGCCAGGTTCCAGGTCATGCCATCCGTCGATTCATACAGTCCGGCACCCGAGTATCCATTCATTCCGACGAACAAATGCGTTCCGCACGCAACGAAAGGAGTAATGGCGCCAATCACCTGAAGC
>JAKAIL010000327.1 GCA_021825235.1 Bacteroidota bacterium
GCTGGATGTTACCGGTTGTCAGCATGTAGAAATAGGTGCCGCTGGGTAACCCTTTCGCGTCGAGCGAAATATTTTGGGTCCCGGCCGACAGCATCCCGGTGAACGCGGTCCGCACCAATTCCCCGGTCGCATTCAGGATGTCAACGCGTACGTGCGAGGCCATTGGAAGCGTGACGGGGATGTCCGCCGTACCATTCGTCGGATTCGGATAGCTTTGTCCTAATTCGAAGCCGTCCTGCGAAGACTTGAGAGTAACGCCTTCCGTCGTACCCGATGCCGATACCATGTAACTAAACGCGGTTATCGGAGCAGGAGCGGCCGAAGGGAAGGTCAAAGTCATCGTCTCTGTTCCACTCTTCGTTGGGCAGAAGGAGATAGTCATTTGGGCGGAGTCTCCGGGCGCAATCGCCGTCGGGGTCGCTTCGCTCACAATGGCGAAGTCCGCAGAGTCGGCCCCACCTATATGGCCCATACCAGGTGTCCAGGCGACGTTACCGGAGTTATGAACCGATACCTGGAAGGTGTCGCACATTCCAATGGTAACGGGGAGTTGCGGCATACCGGAGGCACTGGCGATAACGCCTGCGCCTACGCCAGCCAATTGTGTGGTCACGGCATTCGGGCCACCGGTGATGGTTATCGTACCATTCGATGCACCCAGCGCCGTCGGAGTAAAGACGACGCAGAACTGCGTGGACTGTCCTGGCTGAACTTCTGCTGTGGAAAGTGCAGGCGGCAACAGTGTGTATCCAGTTCCCACCGGCGCAGAAGCCGTGTATTTTGCCGCAAGATCGCCGCAATTGGTTACGGTAACACAGGAAGTGTCAGAAGCGCCGACCAGGGTCATAGAATCCGCTCCAAAGACTACAACGGAATCCGCCGAAACACAATTGATAACGCCTGTCCCCTGAAGGAGCAGCGCCTGCGTAAGCGATCGTTCAGACGTGGAACCCTGGACGGTCAGCGTATCGAACTGCGTACCTCTGGCCGTCGGCGCAAAGCACAGGGAAACAACCTGCATCTGGCCGGGCGAAAGCGTTGTGGGAAGCGCCGGGCCCGAAAGCGTAAATGCAGTATCGTTCGGGCCGGAGAGGACTGCGCTCGTGATCGTCAGGTCTGCCTGCCCATTGTTCATCAGCGTATCCGTGATACAGTTCGTTTTTCCTACGACTGCCGTATCGGTCAGCGTACCTGCTATGGCCAAGTGACCGTAGGGAACGCCGATGCCGGTAACATTAATGTCGAATTCGCCTGTATCCCTGCTCGGCTTCTCGAAGGTGCGTGGAATATTGGTGAAGAGCCGTATCGTCGCAAACCGGTCACCACTGCGAAGCGGCTTGAAGCAGACCGTCGCAAGCTGGGTTCCCCCACCCGGAAGAATAACCGTATCCATTCCTGTCAGCGGCTGGTACGTAAAATCGTAATCGCCATACGTCACAACCTGCTTCAGGATTTGCAGCGTATCGGTCCCCGGATTCGTCAGCGTAACCGTTTGGCACACCGAATCGCCAATGGCAACGGAATCGAACATCACCGTATTGCCCACCCCAGGCGAATCGACCGTAATGACCAGGTGCGGCAAGGTGCCAACCCCGAATAAGGATACGGTATCGGATGGATTATTAATGGCATTCGTGCTGACTACCAGGCTGGCATCCGGGCGTCCCTCGATGGTTGGAACGAATTCGACACCAATGGAATCGACGGCGTCCGGAGGCAGCGGGTTCTGCGGGTAGTGCGTAATGATATAATTATTGGAATTCATCCCAATAAAATAAATACTGTTAAAGGCGAGTGGTGCACCACCAGAGGACGTAACCGGAAGGTATTCCGTTTGGGAACTATCACTCAGCATCGTGGCAACGCGATGGAAAAGCGTGGTAGCTCCGTAGGTAACTTCCGGCACGGCGCCATATCCCGTCAGTGTCACGGACTGGGTCGCGGAATCGGGGGCATCCGTACTAAGTGAGAACGTACCCGTTAGTTGCCCCGCATTCAATGGCAGGAATTGGAAGCAGTACTGCGTGGAAGCCCCCGGCATAATGCTATCGCCTACGACCGGAGCATTGACCATCGAAAATGCAGTGGAACCATTGAGCGAATACCCGGTAATGTGCAACGGGGCAACACCCACGTTATACGCGGTTACGCAAAGTGTATCGGGTGTGTTCGGAGTGGCTGTTCCGAAATTGAGCGACTTCGGTAAAAGCGAGAGCAGGCCCGGAGGAAGGCTATACGCCGTTATTTTGACATTATCGATGGCAAAATCGGATGCGCCCCAATTGGGGTTGGCTTTAAATGTGACCGTCAAACCCGACGTTCGCTCGGAGGCTGGAATCAAGATATGGTAGTGCGTCCAGTACATCGGGTCCGTTTGAATGTAATCCCAGCTATAATCGGTAGGATTATAATACGTATTTAGTTGCGTGGTAGTACCGGTAAAGATAGATGTGTTATTCGCATCGAGTTCGAACCCATCGTCGCCATAGGAAGCATCGTACGCATTGTACTCCCAGTAGAAGTCAAAATCGACCCACACCGAATCGGCACTGGCGGTATAGGTACTGGCATCGACACTTGGAGTCGTAATGGGGCTACAGAAATCCCAAACGTCGCCCACACACGAGCCATTGTAGCCGCCGTTTCCCGCGGAGTTCCAGAAAAATTGACCGGGATAATTGTATTCATAGCCGAAGGCACCGTTCCATCCGCTAGGTCCCCACGGAGAGGAGGAAGAAAAATCTTCCGTGTGCATGAGTGTATCTATTTGGGCGAAGGCGTTCTGCGTGCCCACGCTGGCAAATAGCACAATGGCCAGCAAACCGGCCATGATTACAATGAATCTGTTCCAAAGTTTCATAAGTATCGTTAGGTTATTGAATAAGCTCAGCGGTGAGCCGGTGAAGAAGCAATTGTTATAAATTTCGTGGTCTTAGAAACCAGTGAAACGGGTGTGAGTTTGATGACGGCAAATCGTTGAAAAAAAGGTATTGCTTTGAGATTCCTCAGGAAGTGAAGGTTTAAAAGCCGTCTGGCAGAAATTACTAAAAAGCCGTAAACTTCTTGCTAAGGTGACA
>JAKAIL010000328.1 GCA_021825235.1 Bacteroidota bacterium
AGCGCGGGATACCAGTGCTCATCGATGGCGCTCATGCGCCCGGACAGATTGACCTGAATCTCGACACGCTTGGCGCCGATTATTACGTCGGGAACTGCCACAAGTGGCTTTTTGCGCCAAAAGGCGCGGCGTTCCTGTGGGTGGATAAAAAGCATCAGTCGAAGATCCATCCTACGGTAATTTCCCATTTCCTCGGTGGCGGATTTCAAACCGAATTCAGTTGGACTGGCACGCTCGATCCAACTGCCTGGCTAAGCATTCCTGCGGGAATGGAATTTCACCGAACGTTTTTCGCCGAGGAGGGACGCGACTACACGCGAAAGATTCTTTTAGATGCACGGCGTGAAATCTCCGATGCGCTCGGTGTGCCGCTGGCCGCCCCGGAAGCGATGCTCGCTAATCTCTGCACGTTTCTTTTGCCCGGCAATCCGGATGCAACGGACGAACGGGTCCTCCACCTGCACGACCTGCTCTTCGACGAATATAGAATCGAAGTTCCCGCGATGAACGCCAATGGGAAGCTCTATGTCCGAATTTCCTCTCAGGTGTATAACGATCCATCCGACTTCGAGGCACTGAAGGCGGCGTTAGTGGAGCTTGCCGCGCAACCTCAATCCTTTTTGTAGCTTTCGGGGATTAGCAGAAGGTGCGGCTCAATCTTGAGGGCTTTGGCAATTCGATAAAGGTTCCTAACGGTGATATTTTTCTCTGCACGTTCTACTTGCCCTATATACGTTCTGTGAAGTCCGGCCAATTCCGCAAGTTTTTCTTGTGATAAATCCGCATGTTCACGAAAGGCCCGAACATTATCGCCTACCATTTTTGCAACATTCACATATCAATGGTAAATAGTAGAAGCCTATTAATCGACAGCCTATTAATCGCTATCCCCCTAAAATTGTCGTATATTTGTACCGAGTCATTGGTAAAGAAATTTGGCGGGGGTAGCAATCGGCCAATTCGGAGATTGTTATGACCGGCAAATTGCCAAGGCATTCACCTCAAGTCGAGAGGGAGTTCACCCAAGCGCCCACCGATTGCGAAGCAGCGGACGCGGCAAGCATCGGCAACGATGCGACATCATGAGCTATGATGCGATTGTCCTTCGCTACGGCCCGAAAAAGCAATTTTTCGGATGTTTTCTTAACCTATTTACGTTATACTTATGCTTTCAACTCGATTTAGATTTAGTTTCTTCGTTCTCTGCGCACTTCCGCTTTCAACGAAAGTGGTCCTTGCGCAATCATCTCATGCACCGCTTCCGCGTACGCTCTCGTATCAGGGTGTCCTTACTCCCCCACCTCCGGAGCGAAGCGGAGGGGGCTGGGGGTGGAGCAATCCCCCCGGAAACCATCTGGCCGGAACCCGGTTACTAACCGTAACGCTCTATGGCGATGCCAATGGTACGATTAAACTCTGGCAAGGGACGATGAATACGCGAGTGGATTCCAATGGCGTATTCAATTGCCTGCTCGGTTCGGCGGATAATCCCCTGCCGGAACCGCAGGTTATGGACCGGCCCATCTGGCTGGGCGTGGCCGTGGATAATGGCACGGAACTTCGGCCATTATCGCAAGTGACAGCTTCAGCATACGCACTGAATGTGGTCGATAACTCAATTACGACCACGAAGCTGGCCGATAATGCCGTAACGACTTCGAAGATTGCGGATAGTGCCATAACCGCAAATAAACTAAACCTGGACTATATCTCTTCCATCAATATCAACGGTGTTCAATTCACTGGGCACGGAACGCCGTTGAATGTGCAGGGAGAGAATGGAATCCAAGTGGCGTACAATTCCGATTCGAACACGCTGGTGGTGTATGGGCAAAATAGCAACGCCAAAGCGGAATACGCGATAGGAAATGGGACGGGAAATTCGGGGAACCCTTGCGGAACTAATTCCGATGGTGGGGTACAATATAATACGGTTTCTGGTGGCTGCGATAATAAAGCGTACGCTACCGCTGGTTACGCAACCATCGGCGGAGGGTACGGAAACTACATCGATTCCGTTGCAGCCTATGGCACGATTGCGGGCGGACAAAATAACACAAGCCATAACCCCAACTCTTTCATTGGCTCCGGAAAAAATAATAACATCGGGCGGTGGTCATGGACCGAAGGGTTTCCAGAAACGGATGATACTTCCAGCGCCATAGTAACGGGAGATTCCAATGACATCGAAGAAGGGTGGGGTTTCATTGGAGGTGGCGCAAGAGACTCCATCGAAGCAACGTCCTATTACGCTTCAATCACCGGGGGCACACGCAATAAGTTATCCTCGGATGCGCAGAATTCGTCGATTACCGGAGGTGTACAGAATACCGTGTTCGATCACCAGAATGCCATTGTAGGGGGGACACTTAATAAGATAGACTTTTACTCGCAAAATGCCTTCATAGGAGGTGGCGATACGAATTATATTCAGGGATATTTCGAAACCATCGCCGGTGGACACAGCAATAGTGCGAGTGACGCCTCAACGACATTGGGTGCGAGCTTTATAGGCGCTGGAACTGGGAACAAAGTGACAGGAGATGGCCAAGTTATCGCTGGCGGCGATACAAATACAGTTGAAGGAACGGCCTTAAGCGCAATTGGCGGCGGGGCACAAAACACGATCACGGGAAAGTACTCCGCAATTCCCGGTGGACGTAATCTAACTATTGGCAACTATAGTTTCGGGTTTAATGCCGCATCGTTAGCAACTGACGTTTCGGATAGCGCCAATATCGCTTATTTTGGAAATACAAATCTCTGGCTCGGAAATGTTGATAATTCTGCGCGAGCATTGAGGTTTTATTCCCCGAACAACATTGCGACCTATAGCGGGGCACATTTTAGTTCGCTCCAAGCGGGGACACAAACTGCCAATATTGTTTACACCCTGCCAACGTCCATGCCGTTGCCTGGCCAAGTTTTAACGGCAACACCTGGGACTGCTCCGAACGTCTTGCTCTCCTGGGATTCGGTTACCGGAGCGGGGAGTAGCGCAAACTTTTGGAAAATCACCGGCAATTCTGCCGTTCCGCCGCCAACAAACTATCTCGGCACTCAGGATAGCGAAG
>JAKAIL010000329.1 GCA_021825235.1 Bacteroidota bacterium
CGTCGCTGGACGATTCACTGCGGCGCGGCCTCCTGGACCACGTATCCTACGAGGAGAAGTTGCAGGCCCTTGCTTCGGACAATGTCTATTGGCTGATTAATATCGCGAACAGATCCGGCTATCAGGGAACCGCTCGCCCGCTCACCTTCTGGACCGACTTTAATAATCGCCAGGAACCCATCCGCAATCCCGGCATTGTAAAGTATGCGACTCGCGATCTCTATTTCTCCATTAATGCCGCAGAAGAAGAAGGTGGGCTCCCGAAGGATACACTTGGCAAAATGGAGGAAGCGAGTGTTTTGGGGGGAAAGCTCAAACTCAAGTTCCTAAGCTTCGATTTTCCGGAATCCGAGCGAATGAAGATGATGTCCCAACAGCCATTCCACGTAAAAGCCAGTGTCATTGCTTACACGAATGTTCATCCCGCGGGTGACACCCTCACGCTCGGCGTCACGAGAAACCCCGCCACGCAGGAAGCCCAGGAGGACGATATTATCGTTCCGGGCACGAGCTACCACGTTCAGCTTGGGCAGCTTATGCCAAATATGCAGGACCCCTCAAAATCGCGAGTAGTCCTACGGTATTTTGATAAGAACCACTTGCCACCACCACCCATTGATGTGATCACGGTGGAAGCCTTTATGAAGCCCTGGATAAATCTCGTCTGGCTTGGTATCCTTACGCTTGTCATTGGATTCGGCTTCTCGGTGGTCCGCCGTCGTGCCGAAGCACTGGTAGCAATCGAACGCGCAGAGCGTGCCTATCAAAAGCTCCTTGCGAGCGAACATGCGAAGGCAATCCCCGATCATACTTCGATCCGGAACCCACGCCGCAAGCTGTTTACGAAAAAGAACTCCGAGATTAGCGCATAAACCCGGAGACCCTTGCTCAATGGTCCCGTTCGATAACATATCGCGCAAACGCTTCGAGCGCGGAGCGTGCTTCTGATTCCGGCAATAGAGAAAGCGCCTCGCACGCATTCGCAGAATACTCTTCTGCCTTCGCGCGCGTGTAGGCAATACTGCCGTTCATCGAGACAAAGTCAATCACTTCGCGATACGATTCCTTTGCCGCTTTTCCACTCTTCACTAATCCTATGATATAGTTCCTATCGCCCTTCGGCGCGTTTGAGAGCGAATGAATCAGCGGAAGCGTCATTTTCTTTTCTTTCAAATCCGCTTCGGCCGGCTTGCCGATACTGCCATTGGCATGTTCAAACCCAAACAGATCATCGCGGATTTGGAACGCAATGCCGACGGCCTCGCCATAATTTTTCATAGCTTCCCGAAAAGCGCTTCCATTGCTCTGAATCTCTTTCGAAGGAAAGACGCTGGCTGCACCAAGCTCGCAGCACGTACTGATAAGCGATGCCGTTTTATCGGCGATGATCCGAAAATAGCCCGCCTCATCGATATTGAGCTGCCGGGCCTTTTGTAGCTGATAGAGTTCCCCTTCGGACATGCGGCGCACCGCGTTCGACGTAATTTCAAGAAAATGGTATTCTCCGGTTTTTACCGTTCGCAGAAGACCCTGGGCCAGAAGGTAATCGCCCATGAGCACGCCCACTTTATTCCGCCAGAGCGCTTTAATGCTTGCGAAGCCACGGCGCAGTTCGGAATCATCGATGACATCATCGTGAATCAGCGTTGCGGTATGAAGCAGTTCCACGAGCGTTGCGGCACGGTAGGTCGCATCGTTGACTTCCCCACACGCCTTCGCGGACAGCAACACGAGCATGGGCCGAAGCTGCTTGCCTTTCGTGCAAATGAGGTACTTCGCCACCAGATTCACCAGTGGAACGTCGGAAATCATCGCGCGCCGGAATTCCGCGTGGAATTCCTTCATTTCGCGCTCGACGGGCTCGAGTATGTCCTGGAGCGGGGACGTAGTAATTCTCATGTTGACATGGCCAGTTCTTCCGCTTTACGCCGCTGCCGCGCAGCCAGCGCCGTCGTGGCTACGGAGATTTCAAACAGCGCCCAAAGCGGAACAAACAAAACGATTTGGAGTAATGGATTTCCTCCCGGCGATAAAAATGCTGCAATCACCAGCAGCACGACAATGGCATGCCGCCGGTAATGCCTCAAAAACGACGGTGTTAAAATTCCCATTCGCCCTAAAAAATAAGCGACCAACGGCAGCTCGAAGACGATTCCGGAAAGAAGGATAATTTCAAGAAATACGCTTAGGTATTTTTCGATGGAAATCATATTCTGCACATCGCCGATGACAAAACCCATCGAAAAATTAAGGACCATTGGAAGCATCACCCAATAGGCAAACGCCATTCCGCAGAAAAAGCTGAATACTGTGAAAAATGTGATCTGCCGGACGTACTTTATTTCCTTTGCTTTAAGCCCTGGAGCGATAAACTTCCAAATCTGAGCAAGAGTGTACGGGAAGGAAACGATAACCCCGCCCCATAGCACGATTTCCATCCAAACCGAAAGTTGCCCATACACTTCCGTGTTCAGAAGCTTCATGGGAGGATTGGTGTGCGTTGTCGGATAGAGAATAATATAATTAGCTATTTCGTTGAAGAAAATGGCACACAGCAACATTCCCACGACAATGCCGATGATCGCCCGGACCACAACCCAGCGCAGCTCCTCAAGATGCTCCCAAACGGACATCTCCTTTTCGCCTGTATCAGCTTCTTTTATCTCTTCCTCGGCCATTTCCGGGCGCTAAACGCCGGAAATGGGGATTTCGTCCCAAGCACCAATAAACAGCCCGCGGCCAAAGGGACAGTAGTGACCCCAGGACAAAACTGCGAATACGAAGTTCTACAGCGAGGAATACAATGGGAACCGATCCGTTAGAACACGCACCTGGTCGCGAACCGTTTCCAGCAATTTTGCATCTTCGGGATGGGAGACCACTGTATCGATCATCTCCGCAATCTGGTCCATTTCCGCTTCCTTCATGCCACGCGTAGTAACGGCCGCCGTTCCTACGCGGATGCCGCTCGTAACAAGGGCTGGTTTATCGTCGTAGGGCACGGCATTTTTGTTAACCGTAATGCCCGCTTTGTCCAGGGCTTCTTCGGCCACTTTGCCGG
>JAKAIL010000330.1 GCA_021825235.1 Bacteroidota bacterium
TTCCCTCAAACTATCCTACGGCGGCATCGCAGATCAAAACCTCCGCTTTGCCCAGCTTGGCTTCGACCGCAATCATCAGCTTTCCTCATTCTCTTCGAATGAGGATTTGGTGCTCTCGACGAATTCCGACATTGCGTTCGGCCCGGCCGGGGCGGGATTAGGCGACATGATCTTCTCGAACCGGCGCATTGGCAAAGCCATCCGGTTCGGTACGACCTACGACACCGGCGAGACGCCCGGCGCGATTACCGATGCGGAGCATCTGGCGATCCTGAGTAGCGGGAATGTTGGGATTGACATGCCGCCGGATACTACTACGAAGGTTATGAAGCCGTTAGACCAGATTCAGATTGGTGGTGGAACTGTTGCGGAACCAGGTTATTCCGCGCCTATTCCGGGCCTTACACTCTATGGAGGGAATCCGCTTGAAGGAAAGTTGATGCCGAGCGGCAAAACCGTTCCATGGGACTACCGGTATCTTTCCTTTAACCATTATCAAAATCATATCACCGGTACGGGCGGACGCTTTGCCCCACTCGGGGCATCTGGAATTTTCTTTAGCGATCTGGATTCGCTCGGCATGGTGCAACTCGATGCTGTGCCATGGTGGAATGGTGATAGCCTGAGCGATTGGTCTGGTGGAATGACCTTCAATCTCGACGGGAGCAGTGGTCTTTCGGTCTGGAGCGATGAAAGGCGATTCCATCCCGGAGATACGAATTTTCATTGGCAATACTACCACGAGTTCGATATTCTGCGACCCGACACGGCAGTGGCCTGGGATACAGCCGGAATGACCTTGATTAACACGCCGCTCTATGTGGGCACGGCCTACAGCCATAACAAGTGGCCTCCATTTCCTGGGTTTTTATCGTATGGCGTGCAGCCTTCGATTGGCGGTACCTGGACCATGGCCATTGACGGGGCTACGCTTGGTAAAGAGTTTTTTGTCGATATGGATTGGCCCGATAACGTGTTCGCAAGGAGCTATAAACTCCGGCCACTTCGGGACGTTGAGAACTATATCGAGGCAAACCACCATTTGCCAGACATACCCTCTGCCGATGAGATGGCAAAGAGTGGAGTCCCACTGGGAGCAACGGAAGCGGCAATGATGCGGAAGATCGAAGAGCTGACACTGTATGTTATTAAACAAGACAAAAAGATAGACAAACTAACGGAAGAGGTTGAGGAACTAAAGAAAGGAGTGAAGTAACATGCGCAGGATTCATACGGCGGCACTGCTAATGCTGCTGCCACTTTTGGCCCGTGCCCAGGACTCGATCAATCCATACAATATTGGACAGCCCGCGAATATCATCCTGCAAAATACGGACGTGTATTACAATCCGTTCGCTCCCCCGGGCGATTCGGATACACGGGAATACCTTTGCAACCAGGCCGATATTCTTAGCGATTCAGACGGGTTACCCAGTCCCAATCGGACACTGCAGCCCATGGTCTATGATGACAGTTTACATAAGCGCATTACACTTGCGAGCTGGGCACCCCATGGTGTACCGCTCAAATATGTCCAATGGCAGCGGCTCTTTACCGCGCGCAATAAATGGGACCATACCGCATCCAATATCATTGTCGGCGATTCCGTTACTACGGATACCGCAGCAACGCACGGTTACGGTCCGGTTACCATCAGTAAGAATGAGGACGTGGATTTCCGCGCGAGCGGACATATCGACATGCGTTCCGGGTTCCACGTGATGGCAGGAGCGTTTTTCCATGCCTATATCGAACCCAAATGGGGAAACACGGTTTTCAGTGACGATTTTGATTCCACTGCGCTCGACCGAAGTAAATGGTTTCTGCTCCCCGGCCACGGCGACTATGGCAATGGAGACGAATGTTCCAGCGACAGCAACGTCACTATCGATACCGATTATGAAGCGTCGGATGGGTACGCTGCCGATATCACGCTGCGAAAGGACAGCATGTGCTCCTGCCAGGAATATTGGTACGGGTTCCATCCCGGCTGCACCGAAAACATCAATAACGATAGCGCTTACTCCAAGTTCCTCTTCTCATCGGCGATGTTGGAGACCTGCCCGTTTCCATACGTCGATTGGTCGGATACGCCGCTCATAGCAGCCTACGCAAATGCGCCGTATGGAAAATATGAGATCCGTGATAAAATTCCGCATGTCCTTCATCACACCAATTTCTGGGGATTCGGAGGCTGGGAATGGGACCTTTCGGAAACGATTGATGGGCGCATGGGGGAACCCCAGCCCAGCATCCAACACGCGTTTCGCTACGGGCCGTTCAAAGGAATTTTTAGCAAAAAAGGGACAGACACCGAGCTCTTTATTAGTTCGCAGCCCGAATGGTGCTGTACGAATAATCCGTTTCGGATTCTCATCAACAATATCCCCTATGGCGTGCGAATGTATGATTCGACCCACACGGTCGATACCCTGATAGGAACGTTCCCTTCCACGCTGGCGAATTCCACCGATTCGTTTACCTTTTACTACGAACGTTGGTCAGACAATAGAACAGAACCCGTTGCCTGGCACGTAGATACTGCAAATGGGCGGTGGAGAAAATTCTACTTCCCCTATCGTGTGGATGGAAGTACGCAGTACCATTTTTCTAAAACCTATCAACCAACGTATGTAATGATTCACGACGACCCTCTTGACACTACAGTTGTTGATAAATTAGCCTGCCATTGGGAGTATAACTTAAATCATCCAACCGATAGCGGATTTTTATGGCTCGATGATACGATGACATCCACAGATCTTCACAGCGGTACTGGCACTATCAATTACACCGTCGTTGAATGGAGCGGCTATCCACTTCCGGCCATGTTAACCGATGCCAACGATACAGCGGGCGCCGACTCGGCACATGTTGCTGCGTACGCACATGACCCGTATAAATACCATACATACACTATGGAACTGCTTCCGCATGAGCTGCGCATTCTTTACGATAGTAACGTCGTTATCCGCATTCCGGACCGCCTCATCCCGCCCGGCAGTCCTTACTATGACTGGGCGAGCACCTACGAGCGCTCCCCGGAGTCGCTCT
>JAKAIL010000089.1 GCA_021825235.1 Bacteroidota bacterium
TTACTCATCCCATCGTGTTCATCGGTCATACCGCGCCGCCGGCGCCGGATCGTGAACTTAATGCATTAGGCCGGTACTTTCCGGAGACGATCCCGGAAGGAGCTAATACCTGCACGGGGAACAGTTTCCATCCCAATTTGCCAGGCTGTTATTCGCTTCGGCTCATCAATAGCGGCAGCGATGCGGACACCATCGTAAGCGCCGCCTGGGCCCACGATCCCAGTGGAATTTTCTCGTGGGACTCCGCATCGCTTCCACTTACGGTGCCTGCACACGATACCATTTACTGGACGTTCTGCTTCCATGCGCCGAATAATACGACGCAGTATGCCGATACCTTCATCGTCCATTACCACGACTCGGCGAGCCAAACACGCTACATTTCCCGAATCGTGATGGCCAAGGCCACGGATACGACTCCGCCGGATGGCGAGCTTCGGGCGATTGGTCCCTACTTCCCAAGTAATGTTCCCGAGGGAGCGGATACCTGCATGAGTCATAGCTCGAATAGCGTTTATCCGCTGGAGGTAGTCAATACTGGCAGTGATGTCGATACGATTGTGAGCATGAGCTGGACGCATGATCCGGGTACTATCTTTTCGTGGGACGCTTCGGGAACTACGTTTCCCTTTACCCTGGCCTCCCACGATACCATGTACTGGACAGCTTGCTTCCATGCCCCCAGCGATACGGATGCCCATTGGGATACGCTCATCATCCGATACCATGATGCCTACAGCAACGATCGCTATGTGACCCGCATCGTCTATGGAAAGGCCGCGGATACGACGATCAAGACCTGCTATAACCTTTATGCTGCCGCGGCTCCGGTCACGAATTATGGCGACACCAGCTATATCCATCTCTTCATCCATAATTATCTGGATTCCTCGGCACAGCTAACGGCGGTCCATATTTCCGGAACCGATGATGCTTCGTTCCGCGTCGATTCGTCCGGGTTCCCGCTTCCCGTGCCAGCGAATGCCTACGATAGCGTCTGGATCAAGTTCATTCCCGACCGGACTTCCGGCAGCACAGAATACACTGCTACCGCAACGCTTTCTATTTCATCGAACGATACCACCCATTGCCATGAAGCATCTGTCTCGCTGGCAGGCTCTATGTCTCAATCGTGCGGCGATACTTCGACCGTTTCGTTCGATACCACAGGGTTGAAAGACGTGGCAGTCACCGGTGATTCCGGGCATTACTATGCTCACCGGATCGACTTTGTCAATGGTTCGAGCGTGAGCGTCGTTGTTTCGGCCGTTGCCTGGACGCATTCGAGCAGTCATTTCCTGATCGCACAGGTCGTGCCACCATTGCCCGATACGCTTGCGCCGAATGGTTCGATGGCGGTCATCATCCATTTCTATGGTGACTCCTCCGGAACGATCTATGACGATACATTGGCAGTTACGATTCATGGTGCCATTGCGGATCCGGCTGGTAAAATCACGGCGCTTTCGTCGAACGGCGGGGTATTCTACGTTAGTGTGAAGGGAACTTCGCTTGTGATCCCGGCAAGCGTGACTCCGGCGGCGGTAGCGAATTCTCCGGAACTGCTGCTGTATCCGAATCCAAGCTCCGGACAGGTGAATATGGAACTCGAAGGTGCGAACCATGCCACGTTCGAAATCCTGGATGTGCTGGGACAGGTGATCGCGACGCATTCCGGAGCGGCAAATTGGCAATGGGATGCCAGTTCACTGGGGCTTCCGAAGGACAGGACCTATTTCATCCGAGCCACCAATGGAACTCAGGTTACAACGAAACGACTGGTTTTACAATAATAAGGACCAACGGAAGCAGACGAAAAAGGACGCGCCTCGGCGCGTCCTTTTTGACTTAAAAAGCAATAAAAAGTTACTGCACCTTCAGCAGTTCCACATCAAAAATGAGCGTGGCATTTGGCGGAATGGTGGGGGGCATCCCGTTCGGGCCATACGCCAGATTGCCGGGGATGATGAGGCGGCGCTTGCCACCAACATGCATGGTCATCATCCCTTCATCCCATCCGGGAATTACCTGTCCAACGCCAATGGCGGTCTGGAAGGGCTGGACATGGTGGAAGTTAGGATCGACATTGGAATCGAATGTTTTGCCATCGGTAAGCTTGCCAGTGTAGTTAACGGTTATGGTCTGGCCTTTCTTCGGCATTGGCCCTTTGCCGACTTTGATATCGATATACTTGAGGCCGGAAGGCATAATGACGGTATCGCCGTGCCTGATCGGTTTGGTCATTGCCTCAGCTGGAGCAGTGACGTTAGGTGTCGCCATCGCGTGGTTTCCGGCTGCCATTTCTGGTTGGGCCATAGCAGTGGTCTCCGGCTGAGCCGATGGCGGAGTGCTGGTCGTTTGAGAGGTGGCAGTGGTATCCATTGTTTGGGTGTTCTCAGATTTAGCACAGCCCATGGTAGCCATTGCGGTGAGCGCAAAGCATCCAAAGGCTGCGACAAGAAGGGTATGTTTCATTGGTTACGAATTCGTTTAGTTTCTTCGCGTTTTGCTTCGTCGAATAGTTTTTGGTAACTGGAATAACGGTCAATGGAGATCTTATCTTCTTCAACCGCCAGCCGGACTTGGCAGCCCGGCTCGTGAATGTGCGAACAATTGGGGATAGCGCAATGCTCCTGGAATTTCAGAAATTCGACAAAGGCGAATTTCATGTTGCCGGGGTCCAGTTCGAAGTTGGCGAACTCTCGAACGCCGGGCGAATCAGCAATATAGGTTGGCAGATTTCCCTCTGCCTTCGGAAGAGGATTAGGGTGAGTGGGAACTTCGAGGAGCGTCGTGGCGGATGTGGTATGCGCTCCTCGGCGGAACTTCTTCTGGAGCGCACCCGTCTGGGCGATCTCTTCGCCGAGAATGGCATTAACGATGGAGCTTTTCCCGACGCCGGAGTGGCCGGCGAATACGCTGGTCTTGCCAGCGATTTCATCCCTAAGCTGCGTAATTCCGGCGCCATCGGTCGCGGAGACGAGATACACGGGGTAACCAATTCCGCGGTAGAGGTCTCGAAAATATAAGGCCTCATCGAGTTCGTCTGGCGATGCGAGATCGACCTTATTGATGGCGAGAGCAGTGTCGAGATTTCCATCGAGCGCGGCGACGATATAGCGGTCGATAATTCCGGAGCGAAGCTTCGGTTCGTGAACGCTGGCAACGATCACGAGCAGATCGACATTCGCGATGATGACTTGTTCGAATGGCGTTTTGCTTCCGGCGGAACGTCGGGAAAGTTTGGTCCGGCGGGGAAGTACTTCTTCGATTAGGTAGCCCCGATCGCCGTTCGTGATTCGCACGTTATCGCCGACGGCAACAAGGGTAGATTTTGGGTTTCCAGAATGTGTTCCTTTGTAGGATTTCGCCGTGACTTCCTCGCCGTTCTCAAGCCCGAGCACAAAGGAATTACCTTCCACTCGAATGACACGAGCCGTCTCCTGAAATGTTACGGCTTCTCTAGTGTTCGGTTCCCGGACTTCGGACTCCGGACCCCGGCTCCCGGACCCCCGTTCCCGCCGCTCCGGTTTACGAGCGATTTTCCTGCGCGAGCGGGCGCGGTCCGCATGGGCACCACGGATTTGTTCGCGAAAGAGTTGCTCGTCCTCTTCTGGTTCCGGCATAGAATAAAATGGAATTCGTAGCAACCAATTTTCATCATTCATCATTCATCATCCATCATTCACCACGTTTCCCGCCGATTTTGGATTACGATGGCCCTTTGTGCCATCCTGTATCTGCCTTCGCTCTTTTGGACGTTAGGGCTGGACCAGAATATCTTCGCCGAAATTGGCTGGCTCCTGCTGCATGGACAGAAGCTCTATGTCAATGCCTGGGATGTCAAGCCGCCGAATGTCTTCTATGTTTATGCATTTTTCGAGTGGTTGTTTGGCCGGCACGACTTCGCGGTACGCATTTCGGATTACATCTTCGCGCTTGGCTCGTGTGCGGCCATATACCTCGCAACGGCTCGGCAAGCGCCCCATGTTTCGCGTCGAGACCACCTCTGGATCGCGCCGCTGGCAACAATATTGCTGGCACTTATTTTTCTATCGCTCGGCCTTGCCGATACGGCTCAGACAGAATCGTACTCCTTGCTTTTCCTGATCGGTGCCTCGCTGTTAGTTCAATCCCCACGAATTCGAGGTTTGAAACGCCAACATCTATTGCTCCCTTTCCTGTCAGGGATACTGTTGGGCATAGCAACCTTTCTCAAGACATCCAATATTGTTTTTGTGCTTGCGATTATTGCAGAAATATCTCTCTATAGCCGTCGGAAGCGAACGCGAACGATCCTGTTCATGATGGGCGGGTTTGCCCTATGGTGCGTACTTCAATTGGCCATTCTCGCATTATCTGGTTCCCTCACAGAATTTATTCGCATTTCTGTGAGTGTAGTCTTGCATCATACCAAGGAAGTATCGGAATTCAGCATTACCGAAGTCCCCCAGACGGTTTGGACCTACGTGGACCTTTGGAGTATTATCACGCTTTTGGCAATTGCCATTGCGGTGTATCGTCGTCACGTTGGATTTCTGCGCGCAGCTCTCTCGCCATTTATTCTGCTTTTGGCAGGTGTCCTTGCGGTGCTCATTCAGAATAAGGGTTGGGGCTATCAATATGTGGTGATTTTGCCGGGCTTGGCCCGGCTTATTGCTATCAGCGGGGCATACTTGTATCATTTCTTCAAGTGGCGCGCGCCGAAGGCAGCAAACCCTGCGGCGGCACTGATTATTGCCGCAACACTCTTTATTTCCCCAAGCGCCAGACGAAGGATACACTATACGTTGGATGCGGTCCAGTCGGTAACGAATCATAGTGCGTATCTGGCCAAGCTGGGATCGAAAGAAAGTGTTTATTACCCACTTTGCACAGATTCTCTGGCTCGATATTTTGATCAGCATACGACGAAACAGGATCGTGTGTTCATTTTTGGTGATGAGCCGGGTGCCTATTGGCGAGCAGATCGTTTACCGGCAACGCGCTTTCTCTACTCGCTGCTCTTCACAAGCGGTGTCATCGCACCCAGTACGCTCCATACAATGGAAGATTCTCTGGCACGGATTAAACCAGCACTCATAGTTATTGAACAGGATGATACGACCCACTTTCGAGGCCGGCCCGAGACGAGCGCTTCGCTGGTCCAAACCGATCCGCTTTTTCGACCGCTCAAAGCTCTGATCTTAGATAGTTACCTGAGGTCTGATTCGATGTGTGGGAAATTTATTGTCTATCGGCGGCATACATAGAGCAATCAGAACAGTTCTCGGCTTGTGGCCAAAAAGTCTATAATTTCCTCCCGAGTAATGATACCATGGATGGTATCTGGTGCTATTGGCCGGTCCGGCATTTCAGCGACCAATGCCAGGACTGTTCGAGTAGCCCTCATTTTCCGGACTACTTCGAAAAACAAGGTATTTTCACTGACGAGGATGAAACCCTTATATGCCACTTCTCCTACGGTAGCTGTCTCGGGTAATTGCTCCAGCGCCTCGAGCCGTTCGCGAGTGACAACCCCGCCAACATGCCCGGATTCATCCAGTACCAAGAAAGCATACGGTTTCGATGGAGCGGTTCTTTGGAACGAGGCGAGCAACTGCGAGGTGTTTACAGTCGCAAGTTCCCTTTCCATAATTTCGTTGGCCCGCCGGAGCATTTGGATGTCCGCTTCCATGGCTTCCGGAACCCGCTCGCCGCGTAGCGTTAGCTTGAGCGTATAGATGCTATCCCGTGTTAGCGCTCGACGCACTGCGTAACTGATGGCAACGACCGTCGTCAGCGGCAGGATGACGCTATAGTCGAGCGTCATCTCGAAGATCATCACAATGGAAGCCATCGCGGCACCCGTCGCTCCGCCAACCGTGCCCGCCATTCCACAAACCGCAAACGCTGCCGGACTCACGTCTAGGGTGGGAAAAAAATACTTCAGGAAAACACCATACGCGGCGCCCGTGGTCGCTCCAAGGAAGAGCGAGGGAGAGAAGACGCCGCCGGAGGCGCCGGAACCCAGCGTCAGTGATGTCGCCAGCAGCTTCAGGAAAAACAAGAGTAGTAGCAACCAGAACGCGGTAAGTCCGCTGGAAAGGATGTCCTGAATGGTGGAGTATCCAACTCCCTCGATATAGTAATGGCCGAGGAAGAAGAATAGCAAGTACATGGATATGCCCACTCCGAACATTGCCCCCATGTGCTCGAGTATATAATTGCCCTTCAATCGGTGCTCGAAAAACGCCTCGAAGCCATAGATCCCTTTGATCAGAAGCGTAGAAACCCCTCCGACGATCACGCCAAGTCCGGCATACAGCAAGATGAAGAGCGGGCGCGTAAGGCTGTAATGGAAGTTCTCGATTGCTGGAATGATGAACGAAGGGTGGGGTCCGAAAAAGAATCTGCCGACGTAGGTCGCCGTTGCAGTCGCAAGGGCCACGGGGACGAGGGTCCGCACGCTCACTTCGTGCATCATGAGTTCCGCGGCGAAGAGCACCCCGCCGACGGGTGTATTGAAGGTGGCCGCAATGCCGCCGCCTGCGCCCGCGGCAATAAGGGTGATCCGTTGCCATACCGGTACGCGCAGCACCTGGCCGACGGTCGAACCAAAGGACGAACCAATTTGAATGATCGGTCCCTCGCGGCCAATCGAGCCGCCGCTGCCGATGGAAAGGCTGGAAGCCAGCGACTTTATCACGGCAACGATAGGGCGAATAATGCCTTTGCGGTAATAAATCGCGTCCATCACCTCCGGGACCCCATGCCCTTTCGCTTCGGGCGCGAAATGTTTAATCATCCCCGCGACGCCGGCGGCGCCAAGCACCGGAACGAAAATAACCCACACGCCCCAGGGACTTGCTGGCATGTGAGCATTAGCGTCGTAGACAAATGAGAGTTTGCCGAGGAAGAGCAGATTGTGGAAGAACGCGATAAGATCGCGGAAGCCCACCGCGCCCAGACCCGCGACGATCCCGATTACCACGGAAATCAGCAGGAGGCTGAAAGTATTCAGCGTGCGAGTATGAGATTCGTTCGGAGGCGATGGCACGGGTTCTTCGATCGTGAACTGGCAGTTCATCCGTGCAAAAATTACGCCCATCATAGGCCAGGAAGCACTTTATTGCCTACTTCGGCGTTTCGTATCAACTCATTATTGAAAGGATCTTATGTACGATGAACGACTGATCCAGCCGATGCGCGAGGAAGTGACGCGGCTGGGAATTAAAGAAGCTCGCACCGCTGCCCAGATCGATGAGGCGGTAAAGCAGCCCGGAACAACCCTTATTTTCATCAATTCCGTTTGTGGTTGCGCTGCCGGCAGTGCCCGCCCCGCACTCACGCTTGCTGCAAAGCATAATATCTTACCCGACCGGATGATTACTTCCTTTGCGGGTAACGATATCGAAGGCGTTGCTCGGGCACGCCAGTATTTCACGGGCTTCGCGCCAAGTTCACCCTCCTTTGGAATGCTCCGCGATGGCGAACTCGTGTGGATGCTCGAACGCTGGCAAATCGAAGGCCGCTCGGCTGCCGAACTTGCCAATACGCTTGCGCAGGCGTTCGATGAATATTGCGGCGTCAGCGCGGGGGCCTGAGAGCTATCCTGTTTTTCACGGAACTCCATCGCTGTTTGCCGTAAACGGCGATGGAGCTTCATTTTATGGTTTCGCCGCTGGCAAACTTTCCCCCCGGTTGGCGAGTTTCTACAGCATGGTTTTATGTAATTCGGTTGCTCCGCGCCTGAATCGTTCGATAAGATCGTTTGGGTTTTTGTCCCTCATACTGTTTAGCAGTTTAAGCCTCGCGGTTCCTGTTGCTGCAAAGAAGCACCACCACAAGTGTTATAGTCATAAGGCGTGCTGCAAGCATGTACTTCGCCATGCGATTGCCAAGAAAACGGCCGTGAAAAAGCCGGTGCTGATTCACAGTCAGTTCCAGCAACACATGCCCCCGCCGGGACACGATGGTGAAGAGCACAGTGATTGGTTCTGGCAGCGGCGTGTCTGGCCCAATCGGACGATCGATCCCAAAGCCTATCCCACTGCATTAGCGGAGGCACAGCAAATGCCGGTGCTCTCAATGGGTATGGGTAAAGAAGGCGTCCTATCAAGCTTCGAGTGGCAGTCCATCGGACCAAATTCGATCGACGGGCGCGCCACCTGTGTGGCAACAGATCCCATCGATTCCAATACGTTTTACATCGGCGCTGCGGCTGGTGGTCTTTGGAAGACCACGGATCATGGTGCTTCCTGGAGCTGCGTTACGGATACGTTTGGCTCGTTGGCTATTGGATGCGTCACGATTGATTCTACGAATCCTCAAATTATGTATATAGGCTTGGGCGAATGTAATGGCAGTGCGGATTCCTATCCCGGCGACGGGTTGTGGAAATCAACGAACGGAGGCACGACCTGGAGCTACCTGGGATTTGCGGCGGCGCAATATATTGCCAAAGTCATCATCGATCCAAGAGATCATAACGACGTCTTCGTCGCGGTACTTGGCCCGAATACCTTGGCAGATACGAACAAGGGAATCTTTCGCTCTACGGATGGTGGTATGACGTGGACTCGCTCGCTTTTCGTTCGACCGAGCGCGAGTAATTGCATCGGATTCATCGATATTGCGATGGACCCACTGAACTCCGGCAATGTGGTGGCGGCGGCATACGATCATTCCATCACTATAGGAGCCAACTTTTATCCTGGCGGTCCTGCCGGACCAGGCAGCGGCATTTATCGCTCGACTGACACCGGAACAACATGGGAGCGCATTGACACGCTTCCTTCGAGCGGGTTGCCCAACGGGGCCACTGAACATAATATTGGCCGCATCGCGCTTCTTTGGATTAGCTGGCCAGACTTAAATCGCAATCAAAATGCGCTCTTTGCAGGTTTTATCCGGGCCGACACTAACCCGGTCACACATTATCTTACCGATGAAAATTTTGAAGGGCTTTACATTTCCTACGATGCAGGACTTTCTTGGTCAAAGGCTCTCGATTCGACTATAAAAATTCCTATGGGCGGTGTGCAAGGCAAGGACAGCGCAAATATCACTAATGCACAGGGCGGGTATGATTTCTTTCTTTCAACAGGGCCAAACTCATGGAATTCTCATCCGGCAGATATTTACATTGGTGGTATTGATATTTTCCGATCGTCAAATTTAGGTTCGTCCTGGAAGGATATTACGAACTCCTATAGCCAGTATTATGTGAAAGGAAACCGCGAGCAGCATTCCGACCAACACGGGCTTGCATTTGCGGGAAGCGATCTCATTGCGGTGAGCGATGGTGGCGCCTTCGAAACACGCGATTACGGCAACAATTGGCGCCAAATTACCGGCCTTCCTATCACGGAATTTTATACCATCGAGCCGTGGGTTGGTGGGATGATGAATACTCCTTCCACCATATCAGCTTCGGATCTGAAAGTGCTCGGAGGAACCCAGGACAATGGAACGGTGGGGCATGGACTGAACGCTGCCGCAGAGTCCTTCGGGACGGATTCCGATTTCGCCTGGATTAATCATGGGGATGGGGGTGTCTCGATCTCGGATCCCGCGGACTCCAATCGGCTTATTTCTTCGCTTCAGCTTGGTGTAATCTTTGCGCGAAATACGCTGGACTCTTTGGTGCCATTGCCGCTGGATATGCGCGATACCACGCATGATACGAGGCCTCGATGGCATACGATTACCTATCGGCTTCTCTATGGGCCTCATCCCTTAACCGATACGGCGGAAGCATGTGCATTTGTTGCTCCAATCCAACTGGATCCGAATAATAATTCCGTTTTATATACAGGCCGTTGTCATGTGTATCAAGCCATTCTGGACTGGAGCGATTTGGAAAATACTACATGGAGAACCTGGTCCCCGGCATTGTTTGGTTATGTTTCCAAGGATTCTACCTGGTATTATGGCGATGATGAGACAATAGGCATAGGACCACGGGATGCAGCCGGGCATCCTATGCTCTGGGCAGGGGGATATGGGACCAGTGGTAATATCTGGCGGACAACCGTCAATCCTACGAGAAGCGATACTACTCCGCCGCATTGGATCGCAGCACGCGGCGGCGTTCCGATCGCCACCGTTTCTGATATCGTCCCGGACCGGAGTGATTCCCTCACCGCGTTTTGCACTATTGTGAGTGCTGCCAATGTTGCCCATGTACTCCGGACAACCAATGGCGGAAAAAACTGGGTGAACATTTCTGGAAACCTGCCAAGTGCACCCGTCAGTGCACTCGTCATCGATACGCTTGCAGAGCATGGAGATCCCAGCCTGAAAAATCAAATTCTCATCGCTGGAACGGATGTAGGAGTGTTTGCAACGACGGATGGTGGGAGCGAATGGTTTGCGCTGGGATCGGGCATGCCTCACGCAATTGTCAGCGATCTCAAGATTTATAAAAACATGCTCATTGCCGCCACGCACGGGCGTTCGCTGTATGCCCTGGACATCAGTGCTCTTACTTCGGGCGCCAGCGTTGCTTCGCAAACGCGCGAAGCTTCGGAAAGTATGCTTTCGGTTTCCCCGAATCCTGTGTTCCGAGGTGAATCCTTCGAGGTACGACGCAGTAGCGAACAAACGGTATCGTCTTGCCGGCTGGTCCAGTTAGCCAGCGGAAGATTCTTCTCGGAACCCCTGGCATACGATGGGAAGGGTGTGTATCGAATTACCCCCGGTCCAGAACTTTCTTCCGGAGACTATATTGTGCAGCTATTCGAGGGCGACCGCCTTCTGGGCGAAGGACGTGTTTCTATCGCGCGATAACGAATGTTGGTTCGGCATACCAAAATTATTGGTCTCGTTGCTACCGCGTTTGTTCTAAACGCAATGGTGATGATTCCCGCGTTTTCGCAGCACCGGTATCACAAGCCGCGATTTGCGCCCGCCCCGCACAAGCCGCAGATTAAGCCGGACATGCTGACACTCCGCTATAAGCCACAGGCCGGGACCCTTCTCTACGAAGTGCGAACGCAAGTGCGCCAGGAGGTTCGGTCCGATATGAACGATCTGAAAGGTACGATCCATTCGGAAGCAGAACTGGCATTTCACAACGAATCGATTGACTATAAAAAGGGCCTCTGGTCCTTCGACGAGTATTTTACGCGCTTTCAGGTATCGGGCCGAGAGCTTTCCGGAGATTCCCTTTCACTTCACGAAAATCTCGCCGTCAATCGCATTATGCGGCTGACCTATGATATGAAAGGGAATGAGCTTTCGAAAGTGGTTCAGGATTCCATGCGGCTCCTAAACGCCGAGGCCCAGACCAATGCCTATTTTTTTCAGCCGCCACGAATGCTTATTCCGTTGCCGGAACATGCCGTTACCTACGGCGATACCTGGCAGCAAAATCAAACCGATACCATCCATGTCCATGACACCGTTAATATTGGAACGACTGACGGTGCATATATATATCAGGTCTCTCGTGTCTATCGCTTCACTCGATTGCTCGATACGATGGACCATTACCTCGCTATTATTGTGGCAAAAGATACCGGCACGTTCGAAGGATACCAGACCAATTCAGTCACGAAAATCATGACCCGTTCTGTGGGGCCCATTAGTGGAGCGGATACCACGATTCTCGATCTTTTTTCCGGCAGCGTGCTCAAGCGGACCCTCGATATGCATATCCCTGCGGAAGTGCGGGTTGCTTCGGCAACTCCCTTTACTGATGTTTTGCAGGTTCACTCGATTGTCACGCTCAGTGAAGAGAATGCTAAAGAGCTGCTGCAGGTTGGGGGATAAGGGCGATTTCATGCAGTTCTTTTGCAGGATCTAACCATAGCAGAAGCCAGTTGCCCTCCTGTTCGTACTCGAGTTTGCCATTATATTTTATAGAAAACCCAGTCGGATAATGTACCGGTTGTAACGGATGGAGTTGCATCGCTGGCGCATAAACCACGGTTGGAGCATTCACTGGTACTCCACGAAGAACGAAATCGAAAACGTTGGTACGGAGATTGAAATGGCTGTGGACCGGTTCGGCACTGAGGAGAGCTGCGTAGGGTCGCGTGGCCACATCTAAGTTTCGAATTTTTTTGTTACATCCAATCAGCGAAAAGTCCTCGCGCATAAAGCCATCGCGCTGTTCCTTTGTATTATACAGGTTCACATTCCAATAGGTCGCGCTGACCAGCGCCTGTTCTACGGCCTCGAATTGCCAGTTCATCTGCGTACGAACAATTGGTTTGGGCCAGTTTTGCCGCGTTCCGAATTCCGTAAGGAATGGCGCCATGCCATGCTCGCGTGCCCATCGGGCGCCGATGGATTGTGCCCGCCGGTATTCGTCCTGCTTCGCATCGTGGAAGATATGGCCCCCAAGTGCGGTAAGCATCGAATCGTAGTAATGATACGCGAAGACCACGCGCATATCCTCGGTCGTCATGTTGAGGAATGAATGATACGCCTTATCCGATCGGAGGTTTACGTTCCAATCGCTTTGGGGCGAAACGAAGGCAAAGAGGTCTTCGGAATGTCGCCGGATGCGTTCGATTGCCTCCGCATAGAAGGCGGGAAGAATCTTTTCTTCGAACTCGCGGTAATTCAGTTCTGCCGGATGTGGCTCATTGAAAATTTCGATTCCGAGTACGCGCTCGCATTGGGCGGCTTCGTGAGCTATGCGCCCCACCATATCGAGGAACCGGTCCCGGACCCGGAAATGCTCGAGTGGCGGGCAGGCATGGCCATTGGTCAGATCGTTTCGCCAAAAGTCCGTGAACGTCCTTCGAAGATCGCGGTTGAATTCGTAATTCGCGCCCCAGAGCGGGGTATTTTCCAGAAAGCTTTTTCGCTTACTGCCCTCGGACCGAACCCAATCCGGCATGCCATCTCCACCAAATGCTTTGCCCAGCAAGTCCTGATGCAGATCGATGAGGATGAGAAAGCCCTTGGCCGAGAACCGGCGAATATAATCGAAGAAATCTCGAAGGTACTCCTCGTTGTATTCTGCCGCTTTTGGATTGCAGTGTGGTTCGAAGGCCGACCAGAAAAAGGGAATCCGGAGCGTGGTAAAACCGCAAGCCAGCAGGAGATCTATGTAGCTTTCATATTTTTCCCAATCTTCCTTCGATCGGAACGGCAGGTTGGGCGGCAGCTTGGCCGATGGGCCAAAGCAGACTCCACGGAAAAGCAAGTATCGCCCGTCCGCTTTCGAGCGGAACCAGCCGTCTGCTATGATAATATCGCGAACGTTGGGGAGAACTTGCAAGCCAGGGATTCAATCGCTGGAGGAAGGTATCGAGTTCCCGAATCCTATGGCTGTACATGCGCCATAATCTCCACATACTGTGGAAAGAGCGATGGTTCTTCCGGCTCCTTCTTTCTGCCCCGGCGATACCGTGCCGGTTTTTCACGGCTCAGGAGATTGGCTGGCATTGGAAATCGGCCCGCTGGAATCATTGTCGTTACGCTCTCGACTGAAAAGCGGTCTTCCGAAACGCCCTGGCCAATCAAATAGGATTGCATCGATGCCACCCGCGAAGTGACAAGGGATTTCTGCGCCGCATCCCGCTTCGTTTTAATTGGGGCGTCTGGATAGACCACAATGCTTACCGAAAGCTTTGGATCGTGCTTCAGTTGGAGCGCGATGGCATTGAGTTCCGCATCGGCGGCGGGATCGATATCCCGTGCCCGTGGCTCGAACACCGGCTGCGGAAGATGGAACAACTCACCATCCCGAAGCGGGGTAAGGACAATGTGTACTGGGAACTCCTGGTACGCCGAAAGTGCCGGTACATTCAGCGTATCCTCGCTATACATATAGCCCGGCTCACTTACGGCAAAGCGGTACATCCCATTGGGTTGCAGGATGGAAGTAATCCTGCCATCCGAAGTGGAACGGGTAGTATTTATACGGTCCACACCGCGGAAAATGATGACCGGTACGTTTGCCAAAGGAGTTCCATCGGCAAGGGTGACCTGCCCTTTGAGCAGCCCCACGGAATGCGAAATCTGCGCGAAGACAGCG
>JAKAIL010000090.1 GCA_021825235.1 Bacteroidota bacterium
AGCTATGGAGAAAGAAGGTAAGGAAGAAGAAAAAGAAAGCAACTACTGTTTTCATGATGACAGACGACAAAGGTCTTGGCGCTCGCCAAGCAAAAAGAAAAGCGAAACGACAGTACAAATATAAGCAAAAGATTTCGTGAGGGCGTGAAATAATACATGACTGCGAGCCGTGGCAGCCAATGGCAGAACGCTCCGGAAACTAAATGGCAAAGAATGGAATACTATAGCCGGGCTCTTCCCCTACTACATTCGTTAGCATGTTCATCATTCGCGAGACATTTCGGTATCTTCGCCATCATTTGGGTTCCTGGAGTATGGCGGTAATTACGCTGGGCGTGGCGCTGGGCGTAAGCGGGCTTATCGCGCGCTTAGCATGGAATGCGCACACGGCCATGGCAGAATTGCGCGCGAATCTTACCATCGAAGCTTTTTTCGATCCCAGCATTCCTTCCGATGAAGCCAGGTCGGTTACCGAGGCGAAGATCGAGGCATTATCCGGCATTTCCCACACGCTCTTTATATCGAAGGAACAGGCGCTCGAAGATTACACGCATGCTTCCGGCGAGAATGTCGAAAGCGTTCTCGGCATGAACCCCTTACCGGCCAGCGTGAAGGTGTATCTTTCCGATCCCTCCGCACGAAGCGCGACAGCCCTGGAAACGTCGCTGCGTGCGATTGACGGCATTCAGGATGTTCGCGGGAATTTTCCGCTGCTGCACACCATGGAGGTACGTTCGAAAGCATTGGATGTCATCGCGGCCCTGCTTTCGTCGCTCCTGCTCCTTTCCGCATTTTTTTATGCCTTGTTAGCCGGAAGGCATAGCGTCCACATTTCCGGCCCTACGCGTCGCACCTTCCAGTTGCTGGGGGCTTCGAAGCGGAAGGCTACCATGCCATTGGTCCTTGCGGCAACCGGGGCCGGTTTGCTCGCCGGCTTGCTTGCCTTCGGAATCGACTGGTTGGTGAAGCACCAGGCACGCGCATTTCTCGACGCCTCGCTTGCTTCCTCGCTGGATATGCACCATTCTATCTTATGGATTCTGCTGTTAGTTTGTGCCGGAATAATGATAGGACTATTGGGAACTCTGATTGCTGTTTCGACAAAACCGGACGTTACGATTTCCCCCCCTTAATCCTCCTGCTTGCGGAGGAATTTTGGGGGCGACGAACATTCGAGAAAAAATGACTTTAGAGATAATACCAGAGAAGGGCCACGCCCCCGCAACCCTTCCACTCCCGAATTTTGTTAACGGAGCCACTTGGATTTCTCCACTCATGTCATACACACCAAATCGAGAGCCCTTTAGCGCCTGGAATAAACTGATCCTGGCGTATCGCCGGTACTCCGGCTCGTGGGCCTATATCCTCCATCGTTTAACGGGCATTGGCCTGGTAGTTTATCTCTTCATTCACATTTGGGCGCTGAGTTCACTTACCCGTGGTCGTGCAGCCTTCATGCAAGAGATGCAAACGTTCACCTCTCCGCCCTGGAAAGTGGCGGAATGGCTACTGGGCGCACTCGTGATGTTCCACGCCTTCAATGGCATCCGCATCGCCATTGTGGATTTGGGCAGCGGCGCGCGGTATCATAAAAAGCTGCTGGCGGCCGTGTGGGTCGTAGGCGTAGCGGTCGTGGTAGGTATGTTCTTTCTCATTTTCTCAACCGAGTTATTCGCGAAGTAATTATGGCATTAGATGTTCAGGCCGCTCCGGTCCTCGATCCGGAAAAAGTAGGCTCCAACCGGCTCGTCCGCAGTTATTCCCGCGCCCGCCGCAGCGGAGCCCCCGCCTGGTGGCTCCAGCGCGTTACGGGCTTGGCTCTCGTCGTGCTGACGGTCGGGCATTACATCCTCATGCACTACAATCCCGTGAGCGGTCACGATTACGGCGAAACAGCCTCGCGTCTGGCGTCGCCGTGGTTCAAGGGCATCTACCTCGGCTTTATTACGATTGGAATGTACCACGGTTTGCAAGGCATCTGGAATATCGTCCGCGATTATAAGCTTAAGCCAGCAGTCGGGCTTACCATTTTTGGCATTATCGTAGTAGCGGGTATTATTTTCGTGGGGGTCGGCTGGAACACGATCCTGACCTTCGATCCCACGAAACCGTAGAACCGATGACCTTTCGCGAGTTCTGGAAATCGAGGTTTGCTCCCAAAGGCCCACGGTTTGAATGTCGCCTCCGCCAAATGCGTGAAGCTGCCGGTTTCACAGAAGCAGCGTTGGCGGAGTTCTGTCAGGTCTCGCAAGAAACAATTACACTTGTAGAAGCAGCGAAGTACGAGCCTTCCGTTGTGTTGGCGGAGCATATTGCGCGCCGCCTGGATACAACGGTCGAAAACCTCTTCACCGTATTTCCTGCGACACCCGCGCGATCCGCTGATTGGGAGGAGCGACTTAATAAGGAAACGCGGCAAGTGGGATATTGGACCTTCTACGGCGTTTTTGCAATCTCCGCGATTGGAGCCGCTGTCCTCTTAAACTTCTCGAATCAGGAGTCGGTGGCATACACTCTTTTTGCAGTCGCTATCGTTTCCGCCATCGCCTATGTGATTGGAACAACACGAATCCCAGGCTACCGGCAATTTTCCCGGCAGTGGATGCTGGCCGGAACAACGAAACGAAAACGGCTGCTTGGCGTAATCGCCGGTGCAGTAATCTATGCAGTATTCATGGAGCTATTCGCAAATAAGGGTGAAACCGTTGCCAAGCGAATAGAATCTTTTCTCTTTTATGCGGTAATCTGGGGAACGATGATGTACTGGCTCAACTACCGCAAAGCCAAACGAAAGCAACAGTAAATTGCCATGTCGCCATTAACCGAATTACGATCGAAACACATACGAGAATTACTACGGAATCCGAAAGCCCGGCGGGGCGATTCGGAATTTGTCGTTGAAGGACCGCACCTGCTCGAAGCCGCGCTGGAAAAAGTACCGAAGCTGGTACTCTACGTCGCTGCTACTGCGAAAGCCTTGAACTCTCATCCAGCATTGGCCGAACGAGTAGAATCGCTCGATATTCCCATGTACTCCCTTTCTCCGAAAGGCTCCGAGCGCATTACCGATGCAAAGGAGCCGCAGGGATGGTTCGCCGTGCTGCGTATGCCGCGCCCACGGGAGCTCAAAGGCGATGTCGTCGTTGCCTTGGATGGCGTGCAGGACCCCGGCAACGTCGGGACGGTTATTCGCAGTGCCGCCTGGTTTGGCGTGGAAACGGTATTGCTCGGCGATGGCACGGCCGATCCTTTTGCTCCGAAAGTAGTCCGCAGCACACAGGGCGCTCTTTTCGAGATGAACCTTGAGACCAGTGTGAACCTTACTCGACGCCTTCCGGAATTGCGCGACGCCGGACGCCAAATCGTTGCCGCTACTGTGGATGAATCGGCCGTCTCGGCCTTCGAAGCTACCTATCCAAAACAGTGTGTCCTACTCTTTGGCACCGAGGGACAGGGAATTAATCCGGAGTTGCTTTCCCTTGCCAGTTCGCAGGTGATGATTCCGCGGTTTGGGGTCGGGGAATCCCTCAATGTGGCCATCAGCGCGGCCATTGTGCTGGCGGAACTGCGGCGAAAAGGGTAATTTTTTAGGGGCAGAAGCGGCGAGGATGCAATGACCCAAAAGAAGATGTTTGGTGTTCTCGGCTCTGCTCCATTTTTTAAGTTCTTTTGACTGAAGACGTTATAGTTCGATCTCCGAGTGGCGCTCGGCAGGTACGCTTTGGCTCTACGGGCCGCTTTGCGATTATGGCCGGGCCGTGTGTGGTAGAAAGCGAGAAGGTATTGCGCACGGTAGCGGAACAGCTTTGCGCGATTCAGGCGCGCTTGCCGGTAGATTTCGTTTTCAAATCGTCCTATACCAAAGCGAATCGAACGAGTGGAAGCAGCTTCACCGGCATTGGAATGGAAGCTGCGCTCGAACTCCTCGCTAATATTCGTTCCGAATACGACCTGCCGATCGTGAGCGATATTCACGCGCCAGAGGAATGTTCCGCTGCTGCCGGTGTGTGTGATATACTTCAAATCCCCGCCTTCCTTTCCCGCCAAACAGAACTTTTAACGGCAGCCGCAAACACGGGCCGAGCGGTCCATATTAAGAAGGGACAATTTATGGCTCCCGAAGACATGCAATACGCGCGGGAGAAAGTGCTACGTGCTGGCAACGAACGGGTGCTGCTCTGCGAGCGCGGTACGTTTTTTGGCTATGGCGATCTCGTCGTAGATTTTCGTTCCTTGATAAAAATGCGGCACTTCGGATCTCCGGTCGTCTATGATGCAACGCACTCCGTTCAGCGCCCGGCGCAGCGGGGCATAAGCGGCGGAGAACGGCAGTATATTGCTCCTCTGGCGCGGGCTGCCATAGCCGTTGGCATCGATGGCCTCTTTCTCGAAACTCATCCCCATCCGGAGGAGGCACTGAGCGACCGCGACACCCAGCTACCGCTCGGGGACTTGGAATCGCTGCTGGAACAGGTGCTTCACATCCGCGAAGCGGCGAAGGAGAACTCGTGAACGAGAGTTCCCATATCGAACGCGCGCGCCATGCTTTCGAAGTCGAAGAGCATGCCGTGCATCTGACGGGTGAGCGGCTCGATCCGGTTGCCTTTCACCAAGCCTGCGAGCTGCTTTTGCAGTCTTCCGGGCGAGTAATCGTTACCGGTGTTGGCAAGTCCGGCCATATCGCGAATAAACTTGCTTCCACGCTTGCTTCGACGGGCACGCCGGCCTTTTTTCTCCATCCGGCCGAAGCAGCCCACGGCGACGTGGGAATGGTCCAGCGCGAAGATGTGGTGATCGTGCTGAGCAAGAGCGGCATGTCCGATGAATTACTGACGCTGCTTCCATCGCTCCGCAGAATTGGAGTTCCCATCATTGCCATCACCTGCGCTTCGGAGTCGCGGCTCGCGCAAGCCGCTCAGGAAAGCGCAGGGGCGGTGTTGCTGGTGCATTGCGAGGAAGAAGCCTGTCCGCACGACCTTGCTCCCACGGCTTCGACCACGGCCATGCTGGTCCTCGGCGATGCGCTTGCCATGGCACTGCTCGAAGCGCGAAAATTTTCGAGCACCGATTTTGCGCGGCTCCATCCTGCCGGCGCCCTGGGAAAAAAACTTACGTTTTCGGTGAATGATCTCATGGCCTTTGGTGAGGCAGTTCCCTGCGTCGAAGAGAACGCCACGATGAACCAAGTGATGATGGAAATGTCACGGAAGCGTTTTGGTGCTACCGCCGTTGTGAAAGCAGGACGACCTATTGGAATCGTCACCGATGGCGATCTCCGCCGGTTTTTCGAATCCCACGCAACGATTGACACGCACCAGATAACTGCACGGGACATCATGACACGAAATCCGCGCACCATTCTCTCCGGTAAACTTGCCATCGAGGCGCTTCATGCCATGGAGGATGCACCGCCAAAAGTGATGCAATTGCTCGTAGTGAATGAAGCTGGATTGCTCGAAGGCATCCTTCACATGCACGATATTGTCAAAGCGGGAATTGCATGAAGGAACGGATAGTGGACAGTGGGTATCGGATATCGGGAACCGGGTTTCGGGAGCCGAGGTCCGGCCGTCACAATTTTTTGCGGTTCCAGATACGTTGCGTTCTGGCTTGCCTGTTTTTGTCCCTGTTTATCTCTTGCGATGAAGGCCCGAAAGTCGCACCCAGTACGGCAGCCGAACCGCTCGGCGCCAATGAAGCGGCGCAGGTCAGCTACAATACGTCCATGATTTTCTCATCGGATGGCCTGCTGCGTGCCATTCTTCATGCCGGTCGCGTCGAAACCTTTGAAACGCGGCATTATACCTGGCTCGATAGCGGTGTGCGTGTGGATTTTTACAATAACGAGGGCGAGCATTCCAGCGTGCTCACGTCCCAAAGTGCCCGCGTCAATTCGATCAATAACGACATGACGGCGTATGGGCACGTCCGCATCGTAAGCGATTCCGGCACCACGGTAAATACCGATTCGCTGCTCTGGGATAATAAATCGCAAATGGTCCATTCGGATGCTCCGGTCCATATCGTGGAAAAAAATGGCCGGACGACCGATGGAATTGGCTTCGAGAGCGACCAGAACTTAGCGCATTACCATATATTGCATCCCACGATTATTGCCCCGTCCGGTACTTTTTCCACCTCGCACGGTACGCCGGCTCCTCCGGCACAACCGTACATTCCGGGTTCCAATGCGATGCAACAGCAACCGTTGGGGTTGCCGGTAGATAGTGCACAACGGTAACTATTTTTTCTTTGCCTTCTTCTTTGCAGGAGGAGGCTGGGACAAAGCAACTTCCGAAGCGCCATCTTCTTGCAGGAGTTCGGCTAACAGTGCTTTATCCGCCGTGTTGCCAAATTCTTCGATCAACTTCAGCGCCGTTACGACATAGCCCTTCGTATGGACCGTATGATGCCGCAGAACATCGAAGGCTCGCTCGATTCCCACACGATCGCCCAGCACCGGCGGCTGCTCCGTGCCCGAAGCCGGCGCGAATGGATCCATTGGTTCGTTCGGAGACGGGTGCTTGACCATGGGTGCCATAGTAACCCGAAAATCCATGAGTTTGGTTTTATTAAGAAATTTTTCTCTCGGGACGCCGTTATCCTCGTATATTTGTTCGCGAGGTTTCACGACGCTCATCGAGATGCGCAATCTGCGCATCTTTTTTCCAATACCGTACGTAATTTTTAAGAGGACGTTATAAAACGTCCGAGGTACCATGTCAAAGATACTGGCCGGGCTGAATCCGGCGCAGCGGGCAGCCGTCTCCCATTTGAACGGCCCGGTCATGATCGTGGCCGGTGCCGGATCGGGAAAAACGCGCGTGCTCACGCATCGGATTGCGCTGCTCGTCGAAAGTGGCGTTCGCCCCTGGCAGGTGCTGGCCCTTACGTTCACCAACAAGGCCGCGAAGGAAATGAAGGAGCGCATTGCGCTCCTCGTCTCGCCAGAGTTAGCGCGCGATCTCTGGATGGGAACCTTCCATTCGGTGTTCGCTCGGATTCTTCGCCGCCATGCCGCGGACATTGGCTACACTTCGAGCTTCACGATTTACGATAGCGATGATAGCTTGAACGCTATAAAGCAGGTGATGAATGTGCTCGGTATATCCAAAGACCAATTTAATGCCAACGCGGTGCGCTCCCGAATCTCCAGCGCCAAAAATCAACTCATTTCACCGGAGGAATATGAGCGGCTGGCGCGGGATCTCTTCTCGGAACAGGTCGCGCGAATTTATCCCGAATACAATCGCGCGCTCAGACTGGCGAATGCCATGGATTTCGACGATCTGTTGCTTAAGACTATCGAACTCCTGGACCTGCCGGCCACGCCGGATAATGCAGGGCCTCTTGCGTACTATCAGCAGAAGTTTAAATATATCCTGGTCGATGAATACCAGGATACCAACCGGGCACAATATGCCATCATTAAACGCCTGGCCGGTACGCAGGGTAACCTTACCGTCGTGGGCGACGATGCCCAGTCCATTTATGCCTTCCGGGGTGCGGATATTGGGAATATTTTAGATTTCGAGCGCGATTATCCTGGAACTCAAATATTCCGGCTCGAACAGAATTACCGTTCGACCAAAAATATTCTTGCCGCCGCGGACGAACTGATAAAAAATAACAAAGACCAAATTCCGAAAACCCTGTTTACCGAAAACGTCCGGGGGGAGCCGGTAAAAATCACCCAATGTTTGGACGAGCGCGACGAGGCCAGCGCCATCGTTCGCGCCATCGAAGAACAGGTGCGCGCGCTGAAACTGGACCTCAAAGATTGCGCGGTGCTATACCGGACGAACGCGCAGAGCCGCGCCATCGAAGATGGACTTCGCCGGCAGGGCATTCCCTACAACATTGTGGGCGGCACCGCCTTTTATAAGCGCAAAGAGATTAAGGATGTTTTGGGATATGTGCGGCTGCTCGTTAATCCGAACGATTCCGAAAGCCTGCTGCGCGTTATCAATACGCCGCCGCGTGGCATTGGGGCCACCACGATGGAGCATGTTGCTGCCTATGCACGCGACCACCGCCAAAGCCTCATGTCGGCCCTGGGTGCGATCGATTTCGTTCCGGGCGTGCAAAGCCGCGCCATTCAACGCATCCACGAATTTACGCGGCTCCTGCAAAAGTATACCGCCCTGCGGGACAAGATGTCGCCCAGCGAACTGGTCCGCTCGCTCGTGGACGAAACAAATCTGCTCCAGGAACTGAAACTGGAGAACACGATAGAGGCGCTCTCCCGCCGCGAAAATATCCAGGAATTCCTTTCGGCCATTACCGACTATTTCCACGAGAAGCCGGATGCCACGCTGGAATCGTTCCTCGAAGAAGTTTCGCTCCTAAGTGAGGTGGACCAAAGCGACGGTACCAAGAATGCCGTAACGCTGATGACGCTGCATTCCGCCAAAGGGCTGGAGTACCCGGTCGTGTGCATTGCCGGCCTCGAGGAAGGACTCTTTCCGAGCCAACCCGTAGGCGGCACTCGCGATCCCAACGATATCGAGGAAGAACGGCGGCTTTTGTATGTGGGCATCACACGTGCCATGCGACGGTGTTTCGTATTTTATGCCATCGAGCGGTTGCGCTTTGGCGAAACGGCGCGTGCCCTTCCTTCTCGCTTTATTGAAGAAATCGAACGCTCGGGTACAACCGAGCACGTAACGAGTTTTGGGACCAAGCCACACCTTCGCGAATCGGCCAGCGAGCGAACACGCGAGATTTCGCATCTCTTTGCAGGATCACCGGTCATCAATGGTCGTACCTTTGCGCGAAAGCGGCGGGAAACGCACACGGCCCATTCGTTTGAGGATGAACCTCGCGCCAGTTATTCGCAAATCGAGGAGGGGACCACGCTCGAGCATGGCGCCCGCGTGTTCCATGAGACCTTTGGCGAAGGCCGTGTAATCGCCGTGGCCGGCTTTGGCGATAAAGCGAAAGCAACCGTGGAATTCCCCAAATTTGGCCGCAAAAACCTGATGCTCAAGTTCGCCAATTTGAAGGTCTTATGAGCCATTCGGATTTTCTCGGAAGTGACACCGTGCAACGTAGCCGGAAATATTCCGTATTTTCGTAGTCAGAAACTTAAAGCGAGCATGCTCATTCGGACAAAATTAATCGATCGGCTGGCCGAAACCCTCGAAGGTATTGCGGTTTCGAACGCGCACCCGGCTACCCAGAAGCCGGAGGATTACCATGAGGCAAACGTGCTCGTCTATCACTCGAGCGGCGCGGACGTGGGAGGACCGGTAGCCGGCGAAAGTCCCCTGCTCGAAATCACCCTGGTAGAAACCGATGGTCAGGTGTGTGTGGTAGTAACCTCAGCCTTAGGAATTGCAGAAATGCACGCAGTCGAAGAAGTCCGGCTTCTGGATGCCACCGAAGAAGCCGCCTTTTATTCCCGCGAAGGGCCCGGGCGAATTTCGGTACTGACCGTCAGTTCTCGCGGTGCAATTCAGGCCTATATGAATATTGCCGAATCCCTCGCCGCAATGGAACTTTCGGAGGTCTCGGACGATGATCTCCGCGCTGCGGTCGCGCTCAAAATTTTTGCCGAGCATACGGAAGTATTCCGAAACGAGGAATAACGAGATCTCGTGAATCTTACGTTTACCGTATTTCAAACCCGCGCGGCTCGGAAATCTCTCAAAATGGATCCAACCTTAAAAGCTGCCATCCACGGTGCCCTCGAACAGGTGGCAAATAAGGAACTGCCCCAACTCGATACGTTTCGTCTGTCGCTCATCAGCATGTCCGATGCCGAACTGTTGGAACTAAATCAATCCACGCTGGGCCACGATTGGTTTACGGACATTATCACGTTCGAGCTGGACCGGACCGAACACACCCTGGAGGCGGAACTCTATATTAGCGCAGAGCGCGCGCTCGCAAATGCACGGCGGTTTCGGCAAGCACCGGATGTAGAGCTGTTGCATTTGGCTATTCACGGCGTTTTACATCTGGCAGGCTATAGCGACAAGACCCCACAGCAAAAGAAACAAATGCGAAAACTCGAGCGTTTGTACCTTGTTCACTTATCGTCCACGCCACGGTCGTGACCGATGGCGGCCACGAATGGCCTGTTAGGACACTTCGCCACTGCTTGGAAAAGGGAAAATGATAAAATTCGAGAATCCAATCGAAGCAATGCACGCACCGGATACCGGTCGCGATCGTATTATTGAAATAATTTTCTTTTTGCTCAAAGAAATTCGAGAGAATACGCCGCTCACGGAAATCGATTTGAAGCCTCTCTCCTCCCGCGGCTTCAGCGATATTGAAATTTCTACCGCGTTTTCGTGGCTCATCGATAAATTTTCGATGGGTCAGGGCGAGGACCCACTTGTGCTTCATGTTCCCAGCGAACGCAAAAGCATGCTCGATCCCTCGAAACAAAAAGGCGATGCCGGATTTCGGGTCTATCATGATGTGGAGCGTTCGGTAATAACCCCCGAAGCGCGCGGCTTTATGCTCCAGATGGTAGAACTGGGGCTGATCAACGATTCCGATCAGGAGTTTCTCATTGACCGCATTATGCTTTCCGGTATTCCCTCTGCCTCGCTGGAGGATGTGAAGGAACTCGTTTCAAACGTGATTTTCCACTTCGATTCCCCTATGGCCCCGCAGGGACGCATCATGCTCAACGGCTCGGACCGAGTGCATTAATTTTATCTCAGGTTCGGTGTAAAGAGGGGCTCCCAATGCCCCTCTTTTTTATTCCCGGAATGCCGAATTCGTCCGAATGGTCTAATCTATGGCAGATGAATTGTCATGCTTAAACCATAATCCTTAGGGGTATGAGATTTACCGATCTCTGCCGTTTGCGGAATCCTCTATTGTTTATTCGGTGTTGGCCGCGTCTTAATGTCGGTCTCATTATCGTAAGGAAAAGCTATTGGCAAAGTCGTTAGTTATCGTGGAATCGCCCGCAAAGGCGAAGACTATCAATAAATACCTCGGTTCCGGTTATGTGGTCGAGGCCTCCGTTGGCCACGTTAAGGACCTCCCAAAGTCAAAGCTCGGCGTGGACGTGGATAACGGCTTCGCCCCGCATTACATGACCATAAAGGGCAAAAAGGAGATCATTGACCGCCTGAAATCCCTGGCGGCCAAATCCAAAGAGATCTTCCTGGCAACCGACCCGGACCGTGAGGGCGAAGCTATTGCCTACCATCTGGCTAACGAAGTAGCGCCAAAAAAGGGTAATGTGAAACGCGTGCTTTTCACCGAGATAACTAAATCCGGCATCAAAGAGGCAATGCTGCATCCCCGTCAGGTGGATACCGCCCTGTTCGATGCCCAGCAGGCCCGCCGGGTCATGGACCGAATTATCGGTTACCAGGTTTCGCCGGTATTATGGAAAGCGATGATCGGCAAAAGCACGGAGGCGCTCTCCGCCGGCCGCGTACAATCGGTGGCGTTGCGTCTTATTTGTGAGCGCGAAGCGGCCATCACACGGTTTCAGCCCATCTCCTATTGGAACCTCTGGGCCGATTTTACAACGGAGACCACAGAGTTCCCAATTCATGCGCGACTTATTGCCGTGGACGGAACCGAGATCCGAAATCCTGAAGGCAGTGCCCAGGACCTTTCCGATGCGGACAAAGCTACGTTCATCGGCGACGAGAAGATCGCCCGCGGCTACATGGGCGATGCGCGGCGGAAGACATACCGGGTTGCTTCGGTTACGAAGAGAGAAGTTAAGAAAAACCCTCCGCAGCCGTTTATAACCAGTTCCCTCCAAGCCGCAGCTTCGAGTAAGCTGCGCATGAACCCGCGCCGAACCATGGCGCTGGCCCAGCGCCTTTACGAAGGCGTACAGCTCGGCGATGAGCTAACCGGACTGATCACCTACATGCGAACGGACTCGACCCGTATTTCGCAGGAAGCGCGGGACGAAGCGGTTGCCTACATTGCTGGGAACTACTCGCCGCAGTACGTCGGTGCCGAGCGAAAGACGAAACAATCGAAGAATGCGCAGGAAGCGCACGAAGCGATCCGGCCCACCTCGGTAACAAACGATCCCAAAACGGTACGCCATTATCTCGAAGCCGAGGACAAGCAACTTTATGCGCTCTACGAGCTGATCTGGAAGCGGTTTGTCGCGAGCCAGATGGCTCCGGCCGTAATGGACCAAACGACCGTGGAAATCGAAAGCCGCGAGAAAGAGGGAAGCCACTATAAATTCCGCGCGAGCGGTTCAGTCGTGAAATTCGATGGATATTTGGTGCTCACCGATGATTCCGATGAAGCGCAAAAATCACCGGATGACGACGGCAAGCGCCTGCCGAATGGAATCGTCGAAAACGATCCCGCTGCGATTGGCCAGATCGACTTGCAGGACAGCACTACCAAGCCCCCGCCACGCTTTTCCGAAAGCACGCTCGTCAAGGAACTCGAATCGCTCGGCATCGGCCGGCCTTCGACCTATGCTTCCATCGTGGGAACGATTCAGGAGCGTGGTTACGTGGACCAGGAAGAACGGCGGCTCTATCCCACAACGGTGGGACTGGAAGTGAACCGCATCCTGATAAAATCCTTCCCGGAAATCTTTAACGTGGATTTTACGGCCCAGATGGAAGAGGAACTGGATACCATTGCCGCGAAAGAGCGGAGTTATGAATCGGTCATGACCGATTTCTACGTGCCGTTCAAAAGCGTGCTCGATCAGGTCCAGGAACGATTGGCGGAGGAATTACCGGTGCGGCCCTGCCCGCAGTGCGGTTCGAAGGATACGGAAGTGAAGTCCGGCTGGTTTGGCATGTACCTCGATTGCGCCAACTGCGGTAAGAAAACTTCCCTTAAAAACGAGGGCAAGCCCGAAGCGGAAAAAACCGGCGAACAATGCTCGGAATGCATCGAGCGCGGCGATGGCGAAATCGGCGAATTACTTATTCGGTCGAGCCGGTACGGGAAGTTTATTGGCTGCAGCCGATACCCCAAGTGCAAATACACGCGCCCGATGCCAACTGGAATTAAGTGCCCCAAGTGCCATGTGGGCGACATTACCGAACGGCGCGGAGGCAAAGGCAAGCGGAAATTCTGGGGCTGCTCGCGCTATCCAGACTGCGATTTTCTTTCCAACGACAAGCCGGTTAACAAGCCGTGTCCCGTCTGCAACAACAACTGGCTCGCCACCAAATGGACGCGCGACCGCGGCGAGTTCCTGAAATGCCCGAACTGCAAACGAGAGTTTACGCCGGAGCTGAATGAAACGGAGGTGGAGAAATAACTGCTACGGAACCGCCGGTGGCCCGGCCGCAAAGGCACCACTGAAATGGTGGAGAGTCGAATCGCTTCCTTTCATGCGGAAGCTAAAGGTACCAATCAACGTATCGGTCTTACCCGTAATCGTAATCTGACCGGAGTCTGCTACATATTCCACAAGTGTAGGCAGGTCGGGAGAGAGAACCGACCAATTCCCCCGTGCACTATCAATTGTAAATGTGTGTGGAATCGGTTCGGACCATTCTGTATCATTCAGATAGATCCCTTCAGTATAGTCATTCCCTTTATGCGAAAGATGCGCGAGGACGTAAGGCCCTGTAAACATAACCGGACTTGCCACATACGTCTCGCTGTCGAGATTCAGTATGCCCCACCCGCTGAATCGTTCTGGCCCATGGTATCCCGTGGAGGAAGAACACGCACTCAGCGGAAGGAGAAGCAGCGAAACGAATATTCGACCTTTCATGGTCCTATAACACCGCAGAGAACCGGAAGTTACACCGTCGCCATTGATCACATTGAGATCCAGAAGAATGTTCACAAATGTTTGGCCGAGAGATAAGCGGACTTGGCTTCGTTGGGATCAATTCCTCGAAGAATCCCCATGAGCGCAAGTACATCGGGATGAATTGGTCGCTCTTCAACTCGGCGGAGAAACGCAATGAGCCGTTCAATTTCCTGCGAAACGGAAATACCTTCTCCCTTTGCTTTTT
>JAKAIL010000091.1 GCA_021825235.1 Bacteroidota bacterium
AACTTTCGCCTGCACGTCGAAGAATATTCGATTGGGCACTTCGTGTTGGTGAGCAGTGCGGAATGGCATTCGAAGGAAAGCCCGTTCCATTTTGGGCTAAACTTCAACGACCGTTGGCGGATGTGCTCGTACTGAAGAAAGTCCGTGCGCGGACGGGCGGGCGCATTCGATTTTTCGTTTCCGGCGCAGCCGCGCTATCGCCCGAAGTGGGCAGGGCCTTTGCTACATTCGGATTGCCGATCATCGAAGGATACGGACTCACCGAAGCCGCGCCCGTGCTTTCTGCTAATCCCTACACGAAACTGAAATGGGGAACCGTTGGTAAGCCTTTACCAAACGTGGAGATAAAATTGGCGGAGGACGGGGAAATCCTTGCTCGCGGACCGAACATTATGCAGGGGTATTATAACCAGCCGGATGCGACACGTGATGTTATTGATATGGATGGCTGGCTTCATACGGGCGATGTGGGAGCGATCGATTCCGAAGGTTACTTGAAGATTACTGACCGTAAAAAGCATATTTTTGTCTCGACTGGCGGGAAGAATATTTCGCCCGCGCGGATCGAATCTCTTTTGGGTGAATCGCGTTTTATCGATCAGATCATGCTCGTAGGCGATAAGCGCCCATTCTGTACCGCACTCATTGTACCCGACGTTGCTGCCCTGCAGGAAGCAGGGCTCGAATTTCCTTCCCATCCTGGGAATGGACAATGGGAGGGGATGGATGAGAAGCCCCGTGCACTTATTCAGGTGGATATTGAGCGGCTGCAGAGTGACGTTGCAAGCTACGAGCGCGTCCGGCGATTTACACTGCTCCCTGAGCCATTTACGATCGAAAACGGCATGTTAACTCCCACGCTGAAAATTCGTCGTAAGGTGGCCGAGGAGCGCTACCGAGATCAGATTAATGCGATGTATCAGGTGCGGCCGGTCGCGACGGTGTGATTTTTTACTTTGCCAAAACGACCATGAAAACAATCTCGCTACTGTTCCTGCTTCTATCTTCCGTTATCTCCGTAAATGCTTCTGCACAGAGTGCGGCTGCCGATTATACCGTCGAGTTGACCGCTTCGGTGACCTCCTCTCCGCCACACATTACACTGCACTGGAAGCATGACTCCCGTGCGGTTACGTACGGGGTGTATCGGCGTATGCTTGGGGACATTGGTTCCTGGGGGCCAGAAATTCCGCTTACAGTCAGCGATAGCACCTATACTGATGCGAACGTTACTACGGGAGCGGTATATGAATACGAGGTGGTGGAGTCGGCGAAATCTGGTACCACTGCATGGACCGCACAAGGCTTTATCACCAGCGGAATCGATGTGCTACCAGCGACACAGCCTGGGACGGTAGTTCTGCTCGTCGATGAAACGTATGCTTCGGCATTAGCCTCCGAAATCGCGCAGTGGGTTTCCGACGTGAAGGCTGAAGGTTGGAACGTGATTCGGCACGATGTCAGCCGCACAGAATCGGTACCGCAAGTGCGGGAACTGGATTCGCTCGATTACGAATCCGATCCAACCCATGTTCGAACCATTTTTATTCTCGGACACGTACCGGTTCCGTATTCGGGAGACCTGGCTCCGGATGGTCACGTTCCCGGCAAGGGAAATCATCAGGGCGCTTGGCCAGCGGATGTCTTTTATGGGGATATTTATGGAGATTGGACGGACAACACGGTTGATGATACCACAGCATACGATCCCAGAAATAGGAATGTGCCGGGCGATGGTAAATTCGATCAAAGCCAAATAGATGTTCCCAGTTCAATGGAGGTCGGGCGAGTCGATTTTTATAATATGCCAGCCTTCAAAATGTCCGATACCGCCTTGTTGAAGCAGTACTTAGACCGCGATCATGCATTCCGTACCGGCCAGTTAACGGTTCCAAATCGAGCACTGGTTGATGTTAACTTTCCGGTGTTTGAGACCTACGACGTTCCCGGTGAAGATGCATGGCGAAATTTTCCTCCGCTCGTCGGAACAAATAACATTGTAGATTTTCATGCCGTTAGCAAAGCGGGGGACTGGTCTGGCTATCTCGATACCGCGAAATACCTTTGGGCGTATGGCTGTGGCGGTGGAAGCTGGGCAAGTTGCGGTGGAGTAGGTACTACGCAACTGTTTGCCGATTCGGGTGCCGATGCCTTATTTTATATGGTTTTTGGGAGCTTCTTTGGTGATTGGGATTGCCAAAACAATTTCGATCGTGCGCCATTGCTCACGGCGTATGGCCTGGAAGATTGCTGGGTATCGCGGCCCTTCTGGTATTTTCACCCATTGGGAATGGGAGAGACCTTTGGCTATTGTGCTCGGTTGACCCAGAATGATGGAAGCTCCGGCTTTTACGATTACGTTCTCGGATATGAACAAGCCGGCGTCCACGTGGCCCTCATGGGCGACCCCACGCTACGCATGGAATATTTATCGTCCCCGCCAACCGCGCTCTCGGCGAGCGTACAGGGGAACTCGGTACAGCTTTCCTGGACTGCACCTTCTGTACATGTGCCCGGGTATAACATCTATCGTTCCGACGCTACCGGGGACACGCTGCTGCAAATCAACTCTTCTCTCGTAGTCGGTACGAGCTATACCGATGCTGCGCCGCTCAACGATAGCAATATCTATGTAGTCCGCGCTGCTGCGCTTACCACTACGCCGAGCGGAAGCTGGTGGAATGAGAGTGGGGGAGTAACGCAAGGCGTGAAAGTTACCTTGGCCGATGTGGCTCGATCGCAGGTGCCGCAAAGTAATGTGACCGTGTACGAAGCGGCTGGCTTCCTCAATGTTCATGTCTCGGAATCGAGTTCGACGACGGCGCATCTCGCGCTCGTGGACGAAACCGGTCGAGAGATAAAGGTGATCGAGGATGGATCCCTTAGTCCGGGAGAATACAACTACCGCGTGAACACCGCCGCGATGCCTTCCGGCGCCTACTTCGTCCGGTTGGTTACCAACGCCGGGATACGGGTGGCGAAGATCGCAATCGTTCGGTAACGGGGCCTGATGGCCAGCCGATAGAAGGTGGGAGCTGGGCCGGTTATCTGGGAAGGTATTTAACGAGTTCTGTTCCGGAGGCGTTGAACTGGCTATAGCCGCCCGTCGAAATTTCGGTATCGGTCGCCTTGACAAACATGGCGAGCGAGGGAACGAACCAGTAGTCGAGCGTTTGATGGGTCATATCGCCGATCGCGTTTGCGGTGTCCATCGTGTACGAGTGATACCAGTTGTACCGAACGCGTACGGTCGAGAATGTGCCAGCCGGAACCGTTACAGTTTCGGTGCCGATGAACGTTCGCGCTCCCGTTTCGACATCATGATAGGGCCCGTCCATCGTATCGACTGAAGGATCGGAGATCGCTTGGCTGGAACCGGTAGGAAATGTTGTCCACCGGAAGCGAGGTGTATCGGTGCTTAAGCCAGAATAGGACGAATCGCCAAACGTAAAATCGTCATTCGATTCGAGATTGTAAAAGCCGAGAGAGGTATCGCCTTCTGAGCTTACTGCTCGCAATCGAACAACGTTCGACTTCCCGGCGACGGTTTGCCCCGTCGATGTAATCTCGATGGTATCCGTGCGTGGATCCGTCAGGTCCTGGAATACGTAGATCTTGCCGACCTTTGGCGCCGGCCACGCTGCGGTCTGGGTTGGCGCCGCGCTCTGGCTGCACGCGGCCATAATGGAAACGAGAGATAAGAGAGAAACCAGGACGGTTAGCTTTTTCATGGTTATCACCGTACGATGAAGTGAAGTTCATTTGGGAAAGCATTTCATACCGGATTTGGTTCTCCGAACCAGCGCGCCTCGCGCTTGGTTACGGGCATGATTATGACTATCCGCCGCCTCGCCACTGCGCTCGCTTTCGTGGCCATTCTTAGCTCCGGCGCGCTTGCGCACGGTGTGCTCAACTTCACCGTCGATTTGCGGAACACGGCTTCGCACGAGGTCCATGTAACGCTTGTCCCAAGCGGCTTTCCTGCAAAGTCCGCGTTTTATCAAATGCCGGTTTGGGCGCCAGGTGCTTATAGCGTAACGCATTATGGCCGCTATGTAAAGAATTTTCGAGCATTAGATAAAGCCGGGCATCAACTTGCCGTAAAACAGGTGAATGACGATCGGTGGGAGATTCCTGCCGGGCGCTCACTTCGCACGATCGAGTATGACGTTACCGATTCGCATGACGATTCGACCAGTCTCTATTTTGCCATGGCGAATATTGATACGTCTCTGTTCTTTGCTAACGCTACGGCCCTTTTCGGATACTTTGACGATGACAAAGCCGCCGCATCTAAGGTTAGGTACGAACTTCCGGTTGGGTGGAACCTTATCTGTGCTCTTCCTCCGGATAGGACTGGAGTTTATACCGAAACGACAACGGAAGATCCAGGGAATTTACCAATAGCTCGATCCTTCGATGCCAGTGACTATGACGCACTTGCAGATGCCCCCGTGCTTGCCTCATTGGATACAGCGAGCGAAAATGCGGACCGCTTGTTGACTACCAACTTTAAGGAAGGAAGCGCGGATTATACGGTCGCCGTGGCAACGGATGGCGACTGGTCCGATGCCAGGATGGATTCTCTTGTCGAATATCTTCGAAAGATTGTCCATGCGGAGACCGATTTTTTTCACGATACGCCATTTAAGCATTATACATTCGAAATTGTCGCGCCAACGCTTTCTCACATGCCGAGCTTTGCGCAGGGTGCGCTGGAACATGCCTATTCCAGCGATTACCTGGTGATGGATGCCTCCTGGCCGCTGTTTAAGCAAATGTTCCTGACCATTTTCTCGCATGAGTTTTTCCATTTGTGGAATGTCAAGCGGATTCATTCCGTCCTGCTTGGGCCATTCGATTATACCCACCGGGTAAAGACCAGAAGTCTTTGGCTTGCAGAAGGAGTTACCGAATATTATGCGCATACGCTGCTTGCGCGTTATGGGATCATAACGCCAAAGCAATTGTATTCGGATATTGGTGAATGGCGTAAGGAGATGGCGATGGCGCCGCCGGAAGCGAACAAGAAGTCCCTCGAACAGCTTTCCATCGATGAAAGCAGTTTCGAGATCGATGAAGCTACGTTGTTTTACTCTCGCGGGCCGCTCGTGGCGCTGATGCTGGATATTTACATTCGCGAGCATACCGATAATAAAAAGTCGTTGGACGATGTAATGCTTGCCCTCAACAACGATGCAAAGCATGGCAAGACCTTTAAGGAACAGAACCTGATCCATTTAATCGAAAAATATTCCGGTGTCGATCTCACCGATTTTTATAATCGCTATATCCATGGAACGGATTCGCTTCCGATCGATACCTACCTTGCAAAGATGGGGCTTACGCATGGCGAAGGAAAGAGCACCGTTTCCTTCGGTTTCAAGGATGGAAAGTTGGTCATTGCATCGTTGGACTCGGGTAGCATTTTTGCCCGTGCCGGTGTGGAACCCGGGGATGCGCTCGTTGCTGTAAACGGTACAAAGCTATCGTTCCATAACCTGGATATACTCATGAGCTTGCGCGATTCTCAAAATTCCGCGACGCTTACGGTTGAACGGGATGGAAAGAACCTCGATATACCGGTGAACTTTAACGCCGATGCGGGCCACTCCGGCGATGCGAGTGTGCCGCCGCTGGCCCTCGCAATCCGAAAGGGGATTGTTGGGCAATAACAGAAACTGGGTTCCAAAGAAGGGATGAGATCGTTGTCTCTTTAAAACCGCTTTGAATGGAAATTGATAATTCGTAATAGGAGGTAGCCTTTGCATGGCATACGTTTTGAGCCATAAGGAGGGCAGAGGGCCCTTCCGAAGCGCCCCAATCGAATCAATTTCAGTGTAAAACCATCGGATGAGAAATATTTTCGAGAACCTTGCCAGGGCCGTTGTCCTGGCAAGTACATTACTTCTATGCCTGAATTCGGTGCGTGCCCAACGGCTGGTGTACCGAATTGATCTTTCGCATACTGGACAACATTACATTGATGTCACCGTCCAGCCAATGGGAATGCGGCCGGATACGATGGTTTTCCAAATGCCGGTATGGTCGCCGGGCGTTTATTCCGAAGTGAACTATGGGCGTTTTATCGAGGGTCTTCAGGCCTTCGATTCCAGCGGGAAGGAATTGCCAATGAAACGCGTAAACAAGGACCTCTGGAAAATTCCCAGTTCCGGAGTTGCGAAGCTGACGTACCGAGTGCGAGATTCTCACGAAGATGGTTCTTCACCGGAAATCGGGCTGGCACGTATCGATCGTAATGGGGTCTTCGCAAACACCGAAGCGCTGTTCGGGTATTTCGATAATGACAAGGGAATTCCAGGAACCATTATATTAACGCTTCCGAAACATTGGATGGTGGCTACGACGTTGGAGGTGGCCACCGACCATGCCCTCACGGAAGCCGACCGCTTTCATCAGACGGTATTTGATTTCGATGATTATGAATCGTTAGCGCAAGCGCCGCTCCTCATTGCTCCGAAATTTCTTACGACCGATTTTACCCAGGACGGGGTGGACTATACCGTGGTTGCGAATGGGAATGCAGATTTCCCGATTGACTCCTTTGCTGTGCAATCCGCGCAAATTCTTCGAGCTGAAACCTCTTTTTTTCGAAAGATTCCGTTCCGGAATTACCTGTTTGTGATTGACGTGAATGACAACGCGCCGTTCGGCATCGCACATCAAAGATCCAGCGTGTTTACCTTACCGGCGGCATCGTGGTGCGCACAGTCGGGCGCAACTGAACAACTGCTTGCGGAAACGCTCTTCCAAACCTGGAATGGCGAGCAATTTCATATTTCGCCACTGGGGCCGGTAGATTACACGAGCGCTATCCATGCTCATTCGCTATGGTTTAGTGAAGGTGTTTCAGAATATTATGCGGGGCTCTTACGTGTGCGGTACGGACTTATCAGCACCCCTGAATTTTTCAGTATTGTCGATGGGTGGATGAATACGGGCGACGCCGCTTCGCCCGGGTCGCTCGAAATATTGTCCGAGCGGTTATGCAAAAATAATCCCGCGTGTCTGGAGGCCCTTCGCGCGCGCGGGGCACTCGTAGCGCTCATGATGGACATCGCTATTCGCGAGAATTCCGGGGATCGTCATTCGCTCGATAATGTGTTGCTCCGCATGGAGCGCGATGTACCCACCGGCAAGACCTACGACGATAGCCTGCTAATACGGACGATCTCCAAATACTCTGGTACCGACCTGAGCGATTTCTATGATCACTACATTGCGGGAACCGACCCGCTCCCTGTGGAGCAATACCTTGAGAAGATGGGAGCGGGGAGTGCCATTCCAGCCAGTATGCGGACCAATGGCGAGTTTGGATTGAATCTGGCGCTGAACGCCGCAGGCATGGCAGTCATCTCGGCGGTCGCGGAAGATTCGCTTGTGACGAGTACTCCGCTTGAATGCGGAGATACGGTTTGTTCGGTAAATGGAGAAACAGTTACTACCCGCTCTATTGCCGAGGCGCAGTCCTCGATGAGAAGTGGAATGCCGGTCGCAATTACTTTGGTGCGCGACAAGAAGGATGTTCCGGTGACAATTCGTGCAAAAGTCAAGGCAAAACGTCCGCGAATGGCAGCCTATGAAATTCTACCCGGAGCAACCCGCCACGAATTGGTACTACGCCGGGGCTTGATTGGCCACCGAAGAGTTCTACGCTTCAAAAAGCTCCTGGCCATCAAGATGAAGGGGCGCTGAGATATTCCTTCACTGGTTATATCCCTTCAGGTAAAGATTTTTTCGCGTTCGCGCTTTTCCCGTGTGATTCTCGCCTGTTCCGGGTGTTTTGTCCTAAACTTACTCTTCAACATCCATGAAACTCGTTAGAAATAAGCTTTTCCTTGTGGTTGCAGGACTATATTTGCTTTCGCTGGCCTCCTCCTGCCGGCATACTTCTCCAACTGGGCCAAGTGACATTTTGAATTCCGGCGATACCTCCAGTTGTTGCCATGCCCGGATCACCCTTACGATGACAGATTCGGTAACCGGCCACTTGCTCGATGGCGGAAGCGCCAGCCTGTATGGGAATGACCAACTCATTTCCACTAAATCTATGAGCACCAGCGGAACGGTGTGGGATGGTCTGTGCCCCGGACATTACCACGTCACGGTTTCGAAGGACGGCTATCATACCGAGACGTTCCTGCTCGATACGCTTGGCTGTAACGGTACCGAAACGCCACAACATGTACTCGATCCCGAAGCTCGGACGAATGGCGACTCCTGCTGCCATGGCATTCTGGAAATTTCCGTGCATGATTCCAATAACGGCGAGAGCATAACCGGTGCGACGGTGAACCTAACCAATCGAACCAACGGGAGCACCTATACGAGAATGACATCCAGTGGGCTTGTTCGCTTCGATGGCGTGTGCCCCGGAAATTACCTTTGTATTATTTCCAACACGCATTTTGATAGCTCGAAATTCGATTTCGAAATGACCTGCAATGATTCGCTCTCATTTAGCAAAAGCATTGCGATGGTCGCGGCGAATGCGGAGTGCGATACGACTTCCACTACGATACATGTTCGGGATTCGCTTCACCGGGATTCGAATATTGCTGGAGCTACGGTGACCATTCGTATCGACGGGCATCACGATAACTTTGCCAGCGGTATTACGAACGCAGAAGGATACTATTATTCCGACTCGAATTTACCAGGACATGAAACCTACATCGTGACGATTTCGAAAGACGGCTACCATACCAGGTCCATCATCATGCAGGTGGGGGATTGCCGCAATTACAGCGAGCTTGTTTATTTGAGCCCTCAGTAATCTAACCGAAATTAGCACCTTTGCTCCGTTCGACATGGCATGGCCATGATCGAACGGGGCTTTTTTCGTTTCAGATGCTGTTATGCTCTCGTGACTATCGACTACGTTCGCGAACTCTATCGCACGCCATTTCTAAAGCTCGTGGCTCAGGCCAGCCGAGTCCACGAGGCGAATCACAATTACGACGACATCCAGCGCTGTACGCTGCTCTCGGTGAAGACCGGTGGCTGTCCCGAGGACTGCGCGTATTGTCCGCAGGCGGCGCGATATCATACGGATGTAACCGTGCAGAAGCTAATGCGCTCCGAAGACGTGCTCGAAGCCGCGCGTAATGCCAAGGCCAACGGCGCGACGCGGTTTTGCATGGGCGCCGCCTGGCGCGAAGTGCGAGACAACCGGGATTTCGACGAAGTCCTCAAAATGGTCCGCGGCGTAAGCGAACTTGGGCTCGAAGCATGTGCCACGCTTGGGATGCTCACGGAGTCGCAGGCAACGCGATTGAAGGAAGCCGGCCTTCATGCCTATAATCACAACCTCGATACGTCGCGGGAATTTTATTCTGAGATTATCCACACCCGCGATTACGACGATCGGTTGAATACCATCCGGCACGTCCGAGATGCCGGAATTACCGTTTGCTGCGGCGGAATTATTGGAATGGGAGAAAGCGACGAGGACCGAATCCGCTTTCTCTTTACGCTCGCCTCGTTGGAGCCACAGCCTGAAAGCGTTCCCATCAATGCCCTCGTTGCGGTGCCGGGGACCCCGCTCGAGGATCAGGACCCGCTCGATACGTTTATCTTTGTGCGGACGATTGCCTGCGCGCGCATTCTGATGCCTAAGGCACGTGTTCGCCTCAGTGCAGGTCGTCTGCGGCTTTCGCAGGAAGCACAAACATTGGCATTTATGGCCGGTGCCAATTCGATATTTCTGGGCGATCGCCTACTTACCACGCCCAATCCGGAGCCGGATGCCGATTACGAACTGTTCGAGAAGCTTGGGTTGGAATGCGGCGTAATGAATTCCGAATTGCGCAGTGCCTGACGCATGGATTCGGGCACTGGAACGGGAACTGAGCGACCTTCGAGACAAAGGCCGCTTGCGTTCCCTCCGGGATGACTCCGGTCTGGACTTCGGCTCGAACGATTATCTGGGATTTGCCGAGAATCCAGAACTCCGTTCGTTAGCGCTCGAAGCCTTCAAAGAAACCGCACTTTCTGCTTCCAGCTCACGGCTTTTGCCGGGCCACCATGCGGAGCATCACGCAGCAGAGGAATATTTCGCAACGTTTGTCGGGGCCGAGTCATGTCTCTTCTTCAATTCCGGCTATGATGCCAATATGACGCTGCTAACGACGCTCCCAACGCGCCACGATGTAGTTCTGTATGACGAGCGTTCCCATGCCAGTATTTATGAGGGCGTTCACGCCTCGCTCGCCCGGAGCCGCCGGTTCGCACATAATTCCGCCGCGGACCTCCAGAATCACCTGGAACGAGAGAACGCTGCACGCCAGATATTCGTAGTATTGGAAAGCGTCTATTCCATGGACGGGGATGTTGCGGCGCTGGAGGAGATCGCAGAAGTAGCGAGCAGATTCAATGCTGTCCTTTTTGTGGATGAGGCCCACGCGACTGGCGTGTTGGGAACCCACGGCGAGGGATTGGTAAAAGCGTTAGGCAGAAATGATAGGATCGTTTCGCTCCATACCTGCGGAAAAGCCTTAGGGGCTTCCGGGGCATTCGTCGCCGGAAGCCGGACGATCACCGACTTTCTGATTAACAAAGCCCGCCCATTCATATATACGACGGCGCTGCCACCCATCATTCCTTTGCAAATTGTAAATGCGCTGCGGCTGCTGGAACAACAGGGAGAAGTCTTGGTAACGGATTTGCGCGCGCGCTCCAAAATGGTGCGCGGGCAATTACAATCATCGCTTTTGCACTGGCACGTTCCGGACGGTATAACACCGATTATTTCGATTATCATTGGTGAGGATAAGGTTACCATTCAGGCTTCACAAGTGCTTAAGGGGCGCGGATTTGTCGTTCCGGCGGTCCGGCCTCCAACGGTTCCCGAAGGAACGGCGAGACTCCGTTTAAACGTAAGCCTGCGCCATACCGAAGAAGAATTGCGAGGCGTCGTCGAGGCGATGCGAATGGCCGAAGAGGAGTGCGCCGGATGAGGAGCTTTATTGTTTCTGGAACCGATACTGGAATTGGGAAGACACTGCTTTGTGGAATCCTTATGGCGAGTTTGCCCGAATATTCCTATTGGAAGCCAATCCAATCCGGAATGGACGATGGGGCGGATAGTGAAACGGTAGCCAGGCTTTCCGGCTGCTCGAAGGAGCGAATCCTTCCCGAAGCGTATTTTTTTTCGCAGCCCCTTTCACCGCATTTGGCCAGCGCCATCGATGGAATTCCAATCGAAGAGGAAAAGCTTGTTTTGCCACGAAGCGAATCGCTTATTGTTGAAGGGGCCGGAGGACTGCTTGTTCCGCTAACCGATCGTTTGCTTTACATTGACATCTTCAAAAAATGGAAGTTACCGGTTCTGCTTGCATGCCGATCCACACTTGGAACGATTAATCATTCATTGCTTTCCATCGAAGCATTGCGGAAGCGGGGCATTCCGGTCTTGGGATGCGTACTCATCAACCAGCGCAATCCACCCAACGAACAAGCCATTGCGCATTATGGGAATGTTCCGATACTTGGGCATATTCCGATTCTGCATTCGTTCGAGCCAGATAATCTTGTCACAGTCTATAACAATCATCTTTCCAGCATTCGGAGCATTCTTTGAGCGAAGGTTACAGTACGGCAAATACACCTACCCACCACGAGTCCAATCCGGAGTGGCTTGCTTATGATGAGCGCTATATCTGGCATCCCTACACGCAGATGCAGCTCGTGTCTCGAGCAATCGGTGTGGAACGCGGAGAAGGCGCGTACCTCTATCTTGCGGACGGCCGTCGGGCGCTGGATGGCATTAGTTCCTGGTGGGTTACGCTGCACGGACATGTGCATCCCAAAATCGCCGCAGCGATTGCCGAGCAAGCGGCGAAGCTCGAACAAGTTATCTTTGCCGGATTTACGCATGAGCCGGCAGCCCGGCTCGCGCAAAAACTTGTGGCAATCATGCCCGCGGGACTCGATAAAGTATTCTTTAGCGACGATGGCTCGACCGCCGTCGAAGTCTCCATCAAAATGTGCCTGCAGTTTTGGCGGCATCGTGGTGAATCGAGAACCGAAATTCTCGCTTTAGAGCATGCCTATCATGGCGATACCTTTGGCGCAATGGCCGTGAGCGCGCGAAGCCCTTTTACGGCGCCCTTCGACGAACTACTCTTTCAGGTAGAGCGTCTTCCGTTCCCATCGCCTCCATCACAATGGGAGGCAGGCTTTTCGGACGCGGAAACTACATTCCTGGACGCTCTGCTGGAGGCTGGCAAGCGCCAAACGGCCGCGGCATTTATTTATGAGCCACTGCTGCTTGGTTCCGGCGGAATGCTCACGTGGCGCCCTCGGGTTTTGCAGGAGGCGCTCGCAATCGCAAAGCACTATAAGATTCTCACCATTGCCGACGAGGTCCTCACTGGCTTTGGTCGCACGGGAACGATGTTCGCTTCGGAACAAGCGGAGGGGAACCCCGATCTCATGACACTTTCGAAAGGCATCACCGGCGGGTTTCTCCCGATGGGAATGACGCTGGCGACTTCGGAAATTTTCAACGCTTTCTTAAGCAACGATAGAAAGCGAACACTCTTCCACGGGCATAGCTATACTGGCAATCCAATTAGTGCGGCGGCCGCGGTGGCTTCGCTCGAGATATTCGAAGAGGAGCCAGTCTTCGAGCGAATAAATGCGATTGCCCGCTCGCATTCCGCGCTGGGACCAACGCTTGCCAGAAAGCACAATTTGCAATTCCGGCAAATCGGGACAGTAGCTGCCTTCGAGCCTCAGAAAAGCGCGGGATACCTGAGTACCAAATCACTGGAATGGGGCAAGCGCGCACTTGACCAGGGGCTGCTCGTTCGGCCATTAGGCGATACCATTTATCTTTTGCCGCCCTATGCTACCACCCCCGAGGATTTGGAGTTTGCCTATGCCACCATCGACCAAGTCCTATCGCAAACGGCGTAGTTCGCAATTTTGCGCTAAAATCCCGGAAAACGGAACCTACTGAGAAGTAGCGGCATTGTAGGGCCGCTTCCTTAGCTCAGTTGGTAGAGCAACTGACTCTTAATCAGTGGGTCGGGGGTTCGAGCCCCCCAGGAAGCACCAGAACGTCCCGGTCTCCAAGTTTGGATCAAAACCATCGTCGGTGAGTCAAGCTGGCAATTACGCGACAAAGATATCGCTAAGGAAAATGCCATCCACCTCCTCGAAAATAGCGGATCCGACAAGCGTATTCCATTTTTTCTTTAATATGCCTACAAATCAGAGGAAGGCCTGTCGTACCGGGAATCGGCGTGGCAGTGCTACGCGCGAGACATATCGGTCTTCGGATATAATAGTTCTTAGCAGGTCATCCCTTGTCCCGCAAAGCGAGATCCTTGTCTCTATCAAGAGATTTTGCCGCTCGCATACACACAAGCGCAAAAGGATCCTAATAGAGAGCTGTTCGTTCGCCTGAGAAGGATTGTCCCTTTTGAATTTGCCCACTTTGCGGTGGACGATCCTATGTCGGAAAACTCACATCGTCCGGTTGAAACAATGCACTTAGCAGTGGGAAGTGGCCACACAGTGCAACAATCCGACGAATTGTTTTCGGTACCCGATCCCAAAATCGGATTTATCGCGGCGGTCGAGCGGAGTTATCGGATGAGTTGGAACTTGCCTTGCCTTCGCGGGCCGACGAGTTCCATTATTACCGTTTTGGAACGGAATTGCCGCCCAAAGTTGTCCTCGGGCTTTTCCGCCGAAAGAACCGGCATAGTCCAAACCCATTTTCGATCTCGGAACTTAGAAAGTTACAAGAACTTGCGCCGCATCTTTTTCTGATGTTCCGAATCTTTGGTGCCGGTATCCAGAAATCGCAGGAATATCGACATCTCGATAACTTTGCCGCTATCGGTTCCCATATTACCCGCGAGTATGGG
>JAKAIL010000092.1 GCA_021825235.1 Bacteroidota bacterium
ATGGGGTGAATCGGAGAGACAATAATTTGCTCCATCGTCCCCTTCTCGCGCTCCCGGACAATGGAGAGCGAGGTGGAGATCACCGTCGAAATCATCAAAATAAATCCAACCAAACCCGGTACAAGAAATTTCGGACTCGTTAGCTCCGGATTATACCATACCCGTGGCCGAAAATCAATCGGAAGCTGCGGCTGCCCAAAGCCATTTCGCTGGAGCGCCTGGAGCGTAATTTTCGTAGAATAATTCTGAGCCATTGCCTGCAAATATCCGGCAGCAGCCGTAGCATTCGTAGCGTTCGATCCATCGATCAGTACCTGAATTTGAACGGAACGATTCGCTCGCAAATCCCGCTCGAAATGAACGGGAATTACCAGCACTGCTTGCGCTCGTTTCCCTCGCAGCACCGTATCGATTTGGCGCTCGTTCGTAAGCAAAGCAACTTTGTCGAAATACTCGGTGTGAAGGAAACCGTCCACCATTTCACGGCTGGTCGTGGTGTTATCCTGATCGAAGATCGCAAGCGGAACATGCTTCACATCATAATTAAGGGCGTAGCCAAACATCATCAGCATCACGGCTGGCACCACGAGCAACACGGAAAGCGAGCGCTTATCGCGCACGATCTGTCGGAATTCCTTCCGAATAATAGGCCGAATTCGTCGCGCGGTAATCATGCCGGCATCTTACTCCTCTCGCTCGTTTGCTCCTCGATGAGATGGATAAAGACATCTTCGAGCGATGGAACGATTGCTTCTATTCGCTTTGCGGATATTCCTTGCTTGGCCAAGTCCTCAGAAATTATGCTCCTGGCATCCTGATCCTTCGCAATACTCACATGCAGGTAGCTGCCAAAGACGGAGGTTTCCTCAACTCGTTTGTCCTCATCTAACGCAGCCATAGCATCGATCACGCGGTCGGTCTCGACTTCATACACCGGACTTCGAAGCGATTGTGTTTTAAGTTCTTCCGGGGTTCCACCAGCAATGATTCTCCCCGCGTGGAGCAGCATTACCCGGTTACAATATTCGGCTTCGTCCAAGTAATGAGTGGTGACAAAAATCGTCGTGCCATCTTTGGCAAGTTGCCGAATAAGGTCCCAGAATTTGCGTCGCATGATGGGGTCCACACCGCCCGTCGGCTCATCGAGGAAGACTATCTTCGGAGCGTGGAGCATAGCACAGGTTAGAGCCAATCGCTGCTTAAAGCCGCCGGGCAAATCGCGTGGTAGTGTATGCTCGCGGCCTTCCAATCCCGCAATCGCGATAGCCCATTTTAGCCGCTCCTCGATTTTCGCATCGGACAATCCGTAAATTCCACCCCAGAAGCGAATATTTTCCACACACGTCAGGTCGTCGTAGAGCGAAAACTTTTGTGACATGTAGCCGATGTTCCTTTTGATGGCCTCCGGCTGTTTATTAATATCGAAGCTGGCAACTGAGGCGGTCCCACTTGTCGATTGAAGGAGTCCGCACAACATTCGTATCGTCGTTGATTTTCCGGAACCGTTCGCTCCCAAAAAGCCAAATATTTCCCCGGCATTTACTGTGAAAGAAACCATATCGACCGCGGTGAAGTCACCGAATCGCTTCGTCAGGCTCTTTACTTCGATGGTAATCGGCTCAGCCATTACCTTCCTCCGCTTCCACTGGGGTTCCTTCTTTGAGGAGCGAAATAAAAACATTTTCCAGCGACGCCTCGACGGGGCGAAGCGATTCCACCGTTACGCCGGCACCTCGCAGCCACTCTCCCACCATTTCCGGGCGGGTTCCCTCCGTAGCGACCACGTTGATGCGGTCGCCAAAGGTCTGCACTTCCTGGATTTCGGGGCGCTTATGCAGCGCATCGGAAGCCGCGTTCAGATCTTTCGGAATAATTTCAATGACTGCGCCTTTCATCGTCTTCTTCACGTTTTGTGGCGTATCGGCAAGGAGAATTTTGCCGCCGTTCATCAGTCCCACGCGCCCGCAGCGTTCGGCCTCATCGATGTAAGGCGTCGTCATAAAAATGGTGATGCCCTCGTGCATGAGGGAAGAAAGGATTTTCCAGAACTCCCGGCGCGAGACCGGATCCACTCCCGTTGTCGGTTCATCCAGAAAGATAAGTTCCGGCTTGTGGATGAGCGTGGCGGCCAGAGCAAGCTTTTGCTTCATACCGCCAGAGAGTTGATCGGCTAAACGGTCGCGAAAGGGCGTAAGGCGTGTAAATTCGAGCAATTCATTTCGGCGCGCATGATAATCAGTCACTTCATGGATTTCCGCGAAGAACTCGATGTTTTCATCAACGGAGAGATCGGGGTATAGCGTAAACCGTTGCGAGAGATAGCCAATACGAGGCTTTATCTCCCGAATCTGCGTTACCAGTTCGTAGCCCAAAACCGTGGCGGAACCTTCGGTCGGTTTGATGATTCCGCATAGCGTACGGATGAGGGTGGTCTTCCCGGCTCCATCGGGTCCAACGAGACCAAACATCTCCCCCCGGCGAATAGAAAGGTCCACGCCGCGCACGGCTTCGATGTGCTGCTTCTCTGCCTCAAACGTTTTTTTGAGGCCGTGAATATCGATGGCCACCACGATATCCGAACTCATTTCGCCAACTCCTTCCGAAAGCAGACCACGCGGTCGGTTTCTTCAAAGCCCAATGCCCGATGAGCGGCGATACTAACTCGATTTTCGATCTCGGAATCCGAGGCAAATTCTCGACAACCCTGCGCCATGCCCCACTCTTGAGCAGCGGCTATTAGTGCCCGACCAATGCCCTGTCTGCGGGCGCCTTCTTCCACGAACCAGCCTTCCAGATACGCTACCCGGCCCGTTACACAGCCATCCACAATGTTCCGAATAGAGAGCTCCACAAACCCGAGTGGTGCTTCCGTTTCACTAAACGCAAGCAGCACTTCCTGCGGCTCGCGCCGAGCACCGGCGAAAAACCGAGCGACATCCCTCGGATGTTCGCTCGCGGCTTCAGGCCAGAGCTTCGAACGCAGCTCGATCCACACGGCCGAATCCGCTTCTGTGGCAGGCCTGATGCTCATCACTTTAAATGGACCGTGGCGTCGGCCGGCAACCCTTTTTTCAAATATCCCTGCGGATTCGGAATCTCGATCTTCACACCAAAAACCAGTTTCACACGATCATCCTTGGTCTGAATATCTTTCGGAGTGAATTCCGCTACGGGCGAAATATAGGTCACGCGCCCTTCGAATGTTTTGTTTGGTAGGCCATCTACGGTCACGCTGGCCACATCCCCAAGCTTTATGCGCGGGAGTTGCTCTTCGGTCACATAAATCATGAGATACACGCTGGAAAGATCGGTCACTGTCGCAACCGTCGCACCCTGGGCCACGAGTTCACCCTGCTCCGCTACCTTATGCGTTACGGTTCCCTTTAGCGGAGAGGTAATGTACGAATCGTCAATCTCTTTTTGGACCGCATCGCGCGCAGCTACCAGTTGATCGAGATGCGCGGTAGCGGCGGTTATGTCTTCGGGGCGTGAGAGATGCCGGGTTTTCGTCAGGTTCGCTTCAGCCTGATCCAATTGACTTTGTGCGACTCGGTATTTCGTTTCCTGCTGTTCCAATTGTTCTTTTGTTGCAGCTCCGGAGGCTTCGAGATTTTTGGTCCGTTCCAGTTCATCCGCGGCAAGCTGCCGGTTTGTTTCTGTTTGAGCAACGGCCTGTTCGGCACTTTGAATATCCTCCGTCCGAGCGCCCTGCTGCGTAAGGGAAAGCTGCGCTCGAGCCTGGTCCACCGCAGCTTGCGCTTCCCGGAGTTGAATATCGAGCGAACTACGGTCCTGTACGGCAATCAAGCTGCCGGAATCAACCGGAGTACCATCATCGATGTAGAGTGTTACAATCTGCGCCGGCACCTTAGCTGCGACGTTAACATCGGTCGCTTCAATGGTCCCGCTGGCGGTAATGACGTTTTGATTGGCTTTCGAGCCACAGCCGGCAATGACCACGGCCAGAGCGAAAAGAAGGAGTCGGTTCCTCATCAAGGTCAGGTTTTGGAGGTGATTGAATCAACAATGACGTAGAACTGGGGTAGTTATTGTACATCAGATAATGCACAACTACCCGTAAAGTTCAGCAATTGCAAAGAGCTTCAGCATCTCGGCAACTTCGGAGATATAGGGAACGGTATTCGGGATGCCGAGATAGCTTCCGGTGAGAATCGGCTGGCCTTTTGTATCGTATTCGTTGTAAAAGCCCTTTGCTGCGATGTCGGAGGGGGTTCGGTGATCTACAAAAAAATTGATAAATGTGAGCGCCAACGTTTTATACTTTACGTTGTGTGTAACGCGATAGAAATGGAACAGCCCGTCGGCAAGATCGCCAATGTCCGTCGGATTCCGGTGTCCCGGTTCCTGGTGATGGAGCATCGCAAGCCCGCCAGTAACCGCGGAGTCTAACAATTCCATTGCTCGCTTGTGAAACGATTCATCGTGCGATGCCACGTAGGTAGTGAGCGCAGCATCGGCGGCAACCATGAAGTCCCGAGGGAAAATGCCAACCTGCGGCGTTTTCAATGCGTTGAGCGATGCTGCCGCCCACTGTTTATATACATCGTTATGAGTAACTTCGTAAAGTCTCGCCGCGGTTAAAGCTCCATACGCGGTGCTCACGCCATCGGGCTTCCGCACGAAGGAGTTCCACATCCACCCTTTGGAGACGCCGTCCATCCAAAACCCATTATCAATCAGCGCTTTAAAGGATGACTTCGCAGCGTCCAGATAATCGCTGTCTTTGGTTATCTCAAAGCAATGCACGAGCGCCGAGCACCACTGCAAATCGTCATCGCCACCAATGTACGGCTGGCCATCTCGCTCTCCCAGAATGCGGGCACCGGAATTGCCATTGGTCCGCTCATAGAGTGAAGTTGAAGAGATGAAGTAGTTCTTCATTTCCTCCGGCTTCATTGTGCCATTAGCGACCATATAGGCTTGGGCATCCAGCACGATGGTAATTCCCCACGAATCGCTGCCCGGGGCTGTAGGTTCATCCGCACGCAGGACATAATTCCCGGTCTGCGCATTCCACATGTGTTGCTGCATGTAGCTCTGAGTAGCATTTAGCAGGGGTTCCCAATGCGCCTTTTGCGCGCGTGCGCCGCCAACAATACAAAAGACCGCAAAGACGATAATGACGTTTTTCTTCATAAATTGTGTTGCTAAAACGAGTGAGAAAGTATTTACATTTCGTTTTCTGCTGGCTTTTTCTTGCCATTTCTGCGAAGGCTCAGGTCCTCACGGGCCTCGATAATCTGGTGGCGGAACACTTCGCGCCGCTTCGCGGAAAGCATGTCGGCCTTATCACCAATCAAACCGGCCGAACGCGCGACGGCCGCTTTGGCCCGGATCTCTTTGCGAAATCCAGCGAAATAAAGCTGGTTGCGCTCTTTGCTCCGGAACATGGAATTATGGGGACGCGTCCGGCAGGCATCGAAAGCGATACGCTGGAACGCTACGATAGCGTCCCGGTCTATTCGCTGTACGGTTCAACACGCAAGCCGACCCGGAAAATGCTGCGCGGAATAGATGCACTTGTTTTCGATATTCAGGATGCCGGTGTTCGCCCATATACGTACCTATCCACGATGATCGATGCCATGGAAGCCGCGGCGAAAAATGGCATTCCATTTTATGTCCTGGATCGCCCAAACCCACTTTCTGGGAACCGTGTGGAAGGCAACATCCTCGACACATCACTCGAAAGCTTTGTGGGAATCCTTCCAGTCCCCTATCTTCACGGAATGACCCTCGGCGAATTAGCACGGATGGCGAAGGCGAAATCCTGGTTCCGCGATGCTGCGAAGTTGAAACTTACCGTCATTTCCATGACGGGCTGGCAACGCTCCATGTACTGGCCGCAAACCGGCTTATCCTGGATCGCTACAAGCCCCAATGTACCCAGCTTCGAAAACGATGTCGGCCTCGCAATGCTGGGAGCTACCGGAGAACTGGGAATTCTTTCCGTAGGCATCGGAAGCGACTTCCCATTCCTTCGGATCGGTTCGAGATTGATGATTCAGGATGAGGTCCAGCGATTTGTCGATTCCGCTTTCCAGCATTCGATCCCGCTGCATCCCGAAGACTTCTGGGCCACGACCAGCGCCGGAACGAAACTCTATCATGGCGTTCGGCTGCTTCTGCCGCCCCATCTCGATTCAGTTCCGGCTTTTTATGCTCCACAATTCCTGGTTCTCCAAATGATGTTGCACGATACCGCATTTCGCGCAAGTTTCGACGCCCTGCCAAGTTCCACGAACGCCCGATTCCAGCGCGTAACCGGGATGTATGGGCTTCTCGACAGCCTCCGCCGCTGTCAGGAGATGGCCCCACTCATCGCCGAATGGCAAAAGGAGGACACCGCCTTCGAGGCGGAGCGAAAACCGTTCTTGCTCTATCATTGAGAATCTGGCAGAAATGCTGGAGTAGCCAAATGAATTAGAGCGCACTATATAGCTAAATTTCGCCAAAAATCCGATATTCTGAATTTTTACGAAACTATTCTTATTAAGACTGAGTCTTAGTAAGCTGTGAATCAAACTGCCGAACTCGAAGCGCCTCGCGCCGCCCTTCCAAAGGCAAAGCACGAACCTTTCGTGCTTCCGGATTCCGCCCGGCGAATTCGTTGGGGCCGCATCGGGCTTTGGCTGGCGGTAATCGGACCGGGCCTGATGGTCATGCTCGCCGATACCGACGCCGGCAGTATCATCACCGCTGCACAATCCGGCGCCCAGTGGGGATTCACCATGATTCTCCCCCAGCTCCTGCTTATTCCCATTTTGTATATCGTCCAAGAAATCACGGTCCGGCTTGGTCTGGTAACCGGCAAGGGCCATGGCGAACTGATCCGCGAGCATTTCGGGATGGGATGGGCGATGCTTTCCGTCATCACGCTTTTCATAGCTTGCGTTGGGGCGCTGGTAACCGAATTCGCCGGTATTGCCGGCGTCGCCCAGATGTTCCATATTCCCTTGTGGGCCAGCGTACCGGCAGTAACTGCTTTGCTGGTCCTCGTTGGGCTTTCCGGCAGCTACCGCCGCGTCGAAAAGATCGGCCTGGCCGTCGGACTCCTCGAATTGCTCTTCCTTCTCGCCGCGATCGTTGCCAGACCAGACCTTTCCGAAATGGCCCATGGCATGGCCACTTTCCCGATTGGGAACGGAAGCTACATGTTCCTCCTGGCTGCCAATGTTGGCGCGGTTATCATGCCTTGGATGGTCTTCTACCAACAGGGCGCTGTCATCGATAAGCGGCTGGGCACGAAGCACCTCAAACTCCAACGATGGGATACCAAAATAGGAGCCGTGGTTACCCAATTCATCATGATCGCCGTAGTCATCGCAACGGCCGTTGGAATCCATAGCACCAGCCCCAATGCGGTCCTGAACGATGTTCAGGATGTCAGCCGAGCACTAACCCCGGTACTTGGGCCGACGACCGCCGTCATCCTCTTCGGCCTTGGAATGGCTGGTGCCGCATTCCTCGCGGCTATAGTCGTATCACTGGCCGGCGCCTGGGGACTAAGCGAGGCTCTGGGAATTAAACATAGCCTGGACTTGCCCTTCAAAAAAGCCAAAGGTTTTTATAGCGTCTATACTCTGGCCCACGTTGGTGGTGCCATTATTGTCCTGCTTGGAATTCCCCTTGTCAGCCTTATGGTCAATGTCGAAGTCATGAATGCCGTACTCCTGCCGATTGTGCTGGGGTTCCTGATCCTTCTGGAACGCCGGGCACTGCCCAAAGACTATCGTATGACTGGTGCGCGGAAGCATATTGCCTGGTCGCTCACTGGAATTACGATACTCTTTGGGCTTTATACGGCGGGGGTGACCCTCCTCGGAGTGATCCAATAACCGGTAAAACTTCGGAAATTTTTTTGCTCCGATTTTCGAGACGTATGTAAAGTGCTTCACATGGAAACATATACATCAAAAGGCCATGTGTGACGACGTGTAGCTTTCTTCCACACTCCGATGTGGATAAGTATTTTCAACTATCTTTGCGCGATTCGTGCTGGAATGGGCACCTTAATAGGCTTTCAGCTTTCAGCCTAATTTTATGCACAACGGAACTATTGTTGGATTTTTTGGCCCTGTTCTTCTGGAACGTGTTCTTTAGGAAGATATCCGGAGATGATTTGGACCCAATCGCTCTTCGCACCTATAGAACAAAACCGAGTTCCCGGCAGGTGACATTTTTAGCTCCTTTTGGGCGGTGGCCTGGAGAATGCTATTTTGTTAAAAGATTCCCATACCCATCCCATAAATTCCATTCATCCACCACCGATTGCGCCCGTACAGATATCACGACTCCTAATGCTGCCATTGCGAGGAACATTCGGCGACCGAAGGAAGACGAATGTGGGTTCCGCTTCGCTTCACCCGGGGCTGCGGGTACTGCGTCGCTCCGCGACTAAATCTGCAATCTGTTTAAATCCATTTAAATGGTCTCAGATGCCTTATTTTCAAACGCCACTCTATTAGAGTCGATTGAAATACTGAAATAGAACTACTCGGTGGGAGGGAAGTAATTGCCACAACGACGTCCCGAAAAATCGTTGCAACGTCCGCCAATGTGTATGAACGCGCTATATTTGTCGAGTAATTGCGGCCATGTGCTAGCCAGTGCCGGAAACGACGCACACCCTTTAGATCCCCGAATGAATTGCGATTTAGTGGAGCTACCTTTTTCCATGTCTCCATCAAATCTTCAAACTTTGGTTGCACACCCCAAACAACGAACAATGAATTGAATGGACTTTGTGCTGTACGGGCAAGAAAGTCTGCTTTGATTTCCGCCTCTAATCGAGCCAAGAGAGTTAAAATTCCATGATATTCTGCTTCTCGTAGATAAAGGTCAAAACGCGTCAGGATTTCTGTTGACGTCAATCCAAAGAATTCTGCGTGCCGATTCCGATTCAGCGACCTTGCTCGAAGAGCAGCGAGCACCTCATTCTGAAACGTATAGATTGCCTTCGTTTGAACCGAGAATACCTCAAGAATGTCCGAATAATCAAGAGGGTTGGCAGATAGTGATGCCACGGCTATTCTGCAATCAGAAGATACAAAAGGTTTTTAAAATCCTCTTCTGTGAAGTCCTTGTAAGACCGCACTCTGGCTAGAGGTTGAGACAGATCAGGTCCTAGGTATTCGTGATGCACAAGTTTCCAGTGGCCCCAGTTCTCAAGCACCATGGATGCAGACCCCTTCGGACCTAAAATGTCGACACGCCCGAATGCGCCAAATACGTTAGTGCCCACAGCGCGAACCAAAATTGCCTGATCGCCAAGATAGATATTTAGTTCTGGTGCATCGTAGGTTTCAAGGTTCTCCTCTGTTAACCGTGTTGTTCCCTCGCCAATGCTTACGAGACCTTCGCTAACGAGCGGCCCTAACCACATTCTAATATTAGAAAATAGGCGCTTAACATCGCCTAAATACTGGTCTCGGCGCTGCTGCCATTGGTTCCGGAAAGCGCTCGCATCGGGTGCTCGCTGCCTTCCATGCAAGTATTGCTCAAGGGTCTGTGTTGCTGGCATATCGAGAACATTAACCGAACCAACAAGAAATTCGCTCCCCTTTACGGCATATTCTTACCCCATCAAAAACCCCAATTCGTACACCATCGGTTGTAACTTTTCCGTCAATGCTTTGTAGGCGGTGTTGAACAGATCGAAGCTCGTGGGAACGAAATCGCCGCTTTCGTTGCGGGATTGCAGCGCTTTGCGGATTTGGTACCAGCGGCTACTTGCGCTTACCGGGGTTGAACAAGCCGTACTTTATTCTGTTATCTTCCTGGCGAATCTGCTCCCATTCTTTTTCGAGCGGAGCTATGATTTCATCGCGTAACGGGTTGTCCCAAGCCTTTCCGAAACTCCAAAGACTCTCCTTAGCCACACCCACAGGAATTTCGGGAAGGTGTAGTCCATTCGCAGTTCGAGGCGGTGAAAATATTCGCGGGCAGTCATAGCTTCATCCAATGCAAATAGCGGCCACCCATTCGCGGTTCCCTGAAACGGCGGCTACTTGCGCTTCTCGGGATCGAGAAGCCCGTGCTTGACACGGTAACGGCATTCCGTCGTTGCGTTCTCCAAACCGAGGTGTGCCGCACATCCCTACGAATATAAACAGAGTTCGACGGTACACAACCCCTCGGCCGACCTGGAGGTCGGCCGTACACGGTCTATTGGGAATTTTTCAATCCTTTTTCCAGGAGGCTTTCCACTCCTCTTTCTTTCGCCTCCAGTCTTCTTTGGCTTGCTGGCGTTCTTCGGGAGTCATCGTCTGCCACTCGCGCCACCATTCATTGCCGCGCACTCCAAAACAGAAGTGATCCGCCGCCTCGCGAGAATTCCAGCCGTGTTTGTACCAGCGCCATGGTGGTCCATATTTTCGCCAGTGCCACCAGGCATTCCGAAAGACCCGGCGACCGCGAATTCCTACCAATACTCTCGTAAGGACCAGCAGCCCAACGGCCTGCCAATATCCCACTTCCGGGCCGTGGAACAACACTGGAATCAGCGCATTCCAGAGGAGCATCACTATCAGCCCAAGTATAAAAATTGCTACGATAAACATATACCTTCTCAACTACCCTTCTACTCTTTCTTTGGTGGGCGCGCCAAGTGCGGCGCGCTCCACGCGAACCCATTATCTCAAATGCTTCAGCTTCTTGCGAAGCGCGAGGACGGCGTAGCGCTTTCGGGCCAGCAGGGTATTCAAATTCTCGCCGGTTATCTCGACGATTTCGTTGAACGAAAATCCTTCCAACTCGTGCATAATAAATACTTCCCGCTGCTTCTCCGGAATTTCTTCGAGGGCTTCCATGAGCGAGAACCAGATCTCTTCCCGAGCAAGCTGGGTCTCGCCGGTCACGGTTTCGGCAACAGCGGTTTGCTCGATCGCCTCCGTCATGGGTTCCGGCTTCCGCTTGCGGTACCAGTCGATCACCCGGTTCCGGGCAGCATGGTACAGCCACGCGCCTAAGTCCTCGATGACTTCCGATGCGTCCACCGCGCGCACGAGCTGATAAAACACGTCCTGGACGATGTCCTCGGCGATATCCAAATCGCGGACTTTCGAGCGGACGAATTTCAGCACGTCGTCCCGCCGGTCCATCAGGAGCCGTTCGGCTCGTGGACCTGCAAGGTCGTTTACGGTTAGTGCTGCTGCGGCCATCTTCGGCTTCATAGACGAATGCGACTCCGGATTATTGTATGCTCATTGCCTACGGTTGAGCGAACAGATTATATGGCTTTTCGAGTCCAATGTTTCTATTGCGGCCCGCCCCCGATTTTTCTTATCTCCGAAGATTTCCGGCACCTGACTGGCAACCGGGGTTGTTTCCACGCCGCCTTAAACTCAACCTTAGTATCTATATGATGAAATGTTTTTGCTGGCTGTGTATTCTCACGGCGCTTCTGGCAATGGGACTAATCATCTCCGTTCCCGGAGCGCACGCGCAGAAGAAAGCCCCCTTCGTAAGTAAAACGCTTGGCAATGGCCTCGATGTCATCGTCGTGGAGAACCACATGGTCCCCTTGGTGACGGTCGAGCTCGTTGCCAAAAACGGCGGATTCACCGAGCCGCCGGCCTATAGCGGCCTCTCGCACTTGTACGAACACATGTTCTTCAAGGCGAACGAATATTATCCTTCCCAGGAGAAGTTTATGAACGGCCTGGAAGATTTAGGCGGCTCCTTAGGGGTCAGCAATGCCACCACGGGCCAGGAACACGTGAACTATTTCATCATCATTCCTTCCAAGAACATGGCGGGCGGTATGCAATTTATGTCGGATGCCATCCGCACGCCGCTCTTCGATACGTCGGAACTCCGCAAGGAGCGGCATGTCATCTTAGGGGAGTTCGACCGCAACCAGGCGGAGCCGACGTTCAACCTGCGCTATGCGATGGATAGCGCGGTGTGGTCCCCGGCGCTCTTTAGCCGCAAGGAACAGCTCGGAATTCGTTCCACCATCCTTTCGGCTACGCCGGAGATGATGCACACAATTCAGCACCGGTTCTATATCCCGAACAACATGGCGCTCATCATCGCCGGCGATGTGAACCCGCACCAAGTGTTCACGGATGCGAACAAGTATTTTGGTCCAGCCATTTGGAAGCCGGGTCCGCCGCCGTTTCCGAAGTATAATCCCCCGCCGTTTCCGCCCATCAAAAAGCAGTTGGTGGTGCGTCCTGCTTTAGGCGGGCTTCCCTACACGGTCGTGCAATTCGAGTGGCATGGGCCCAGCCTCCAGAAGGACAATCCGGATACCTACGCGGCGGACGTTTTCAGCACCATTGTGGACCAGGCGAACGACCGGTTCCAAAAGGCATTGGTGGATAGAGGGCTTGCCTATCAGGTACAAGTCTCGTACTATTCGCAGAAGAATGTCGGACCGATCGACATTTATGCATACACTCCCATTCCGGCGACCAAGCAGGCGATTAAGACCATCGAGGGGGAAATGTCGCACTGGACGGACCCCACTTACTACAGCGATTACGAGCTGGCCACGGCGAAGCGCATCTTAGAAGGCGACCGCATTTACGAGACCGAAGTGGCTACGGACTTTGCGACGAATTCCTTGCCGCTTTGGTGGGCTTCCGCCGGTCTCAAGTATTATCTCCACTATCTCGACAACGTAAAGAAAGTTACACGGGCGGATATTAACCGCTATCTCCATCGCTGGGTGATCGGCCAGCCGTATGTACTCGGCGTGACGACCAGCCAGGAAGCACTCGATAAACTTAACCTTACCGCGGGGGACCTGCTCCAATGAAAACGATCCATCTATGCTCCTTTGTCGCAGCCTTCCTGGTAAGTGCTGCCATCCAGAATGTTGCCCTGGCGCAGGTGCCGAACGAAGTTCAGGACTTCACGAGCCACGGCATTCACGTGATCCTTCGCACGAGTAATGCGAACGAGGTCGTGAGCGCTATCCTCGGATTCGAGGGCGGGCTTGCCTATGGCGAAACCGAGAATGCTTCCGTCGCAGAGGGAACCGCTGCGGTGATTGCGCAGAGTGGTAGCGATAAGTACCCGAAATCGGCGTACCGCGATTCGCTCGCAAGCCTTTCGACGACGATTGCCGGCTCCGGGAACATTTACCACATGACGTTTACGCTTCGGACGATTCGCCCGAATTTCAATACGGCGTGGAACATTTTCAGCGATTTGCTGACGCACCCGCATTTCGATACCGTGGAAGCCACGAAGCTGCGCGCGCAGGCCATTCAGGCGATTGAGGGCCGTTCCTCCGATCCGGAGGGTTATTCTGCATTCCTGGCCGATAGCATTTGGCGTGGCGCTTCCCCACTCAACCGGGTTCCAACTTTAGAGGAAGTGAAGTCCATGACGATCGGCGATATGATGCAGTACCGTACCGAGCAATTCCAGCGCTCGCGCATGGTGCTCGTAATCGTCGGCAACATCACGAAGCCGGAGATCGAATCGAAACTGGCGGAACTGGGAACGCTGCCGGAAGGGCATTTCGGCTGGCCGAAGATTCCGCACATTATTCCGGTAACGGACCAGTACCTGTTCATTCCTAAGCCGCCGGAATTCCCGACGACGTATGTGAATATGCGTACTCCGTCCGCCGATCTCAGCCAGAACGGCTGGTGGGCCGAACGCGTGATGCTCGAAATTCTCGATACCAGACTCTTCGATCAAGTGCGGACGAAACGAAATCTCTCCTACTCGCCGGAGGCGTATGCCAATGGGAATTACAACAACTTCTACACGGCGATTGCACTCCAGTCCATCTATCCGGATTCGGCAACGCATGTCGTGTTCGATGTCATAAAGCACCTTCAGAATGAGACGGTTTCCGCGATGGACCTTCGCCATGCCATCGAAGGGCGGATCACCACCTACTATTATATCGT
>JAKAIL010000331.1 GCA_021825235.1 Bacteroidota bacterium
CTAAACGCTGTCGGCCTACGGCCTCCAGCGTTTAGACCGGTCGAGCACACACATCAAGGCATACAGAAACCCTGACATTTCTATTGTGCCTAAAACCATGACATTTCTATTGTGCGGCTACAATTAAATCTTCGGGCCTTTGCAGGGAGGGAATCAAAATATCGTATATTTGTAGCGCGTACGGGAATCGAACCCGTGTACCCGCCTTGAGAGGGCGGTATCCTAGCCGCTAGATGAACGCGCCAAAACCCCGTAACGCATGATGCGTAACGCGTGGACACGCATAACGCATTTATAGCGGCTCGGTTCCATGCCGATGCTTACTGAATGATGAAACACTCTTTCGCCTGTCGCTTTTCATTGCTTGTGGGACTTGCCATCCTGCTGCTTGCCTCGAATCTCCGTGCGCAAACCGATACGCTTGCGCCGTCGAATGACCTTGCCACGGGCTACACTTACGCCGGCATGGACTTCGGCATAACCGGTACCGAATATCTCGGTGCGCATAATTTCCTGTGGGGAATTGTAACTTCAATAAACTCTACCTACAATATTCCCGAAATAGCAACCTATTTACCGTTTAGTAATGTCGGGGGCGGAATCGGTGCGGTGGGTGGAGTAAAATTGGGGCTGGCGCTTAACCATTGGCTGGACCTCGAAGCCAAAGCGCGCTTCCTGACCAACTATTCCTCGCGGACCGAGACCGCGAACATTTTGCTCGATACCTATCATCCGGGCAATCCTGCGCCAACGTCCAATGCGACGAGCAGTTATACGCTGTTGCTTTCCAGCCTCGATGGAGCCCTGCTTGCGCACATTCGGCTGAATGATCGATTCTATGGCATCGTGGGGGGCAGCGCATCGCAGCTTACCAAGAATGGGTTTTCGGCGCAGCAGCAATCACCGGCATCGTATATCGACTTAATTACGCATACCGTCGCCAATGTCACCAGTCAGCAGCAGCCCGAAGAAGAGATTTCGAATTGGTTTTATGGCACCCGGTTCGATGCTGAGGTTGGTATTGGCGGCGTCTATCGCATCGGTGCGAACAACTGGCTGCTGGATGCGGAACTTCTCGTGGGTATTCCGTTTACGCAGTGGCTAACGAAAGAGGCGGATTCTTCGCTCAATGCAACGACGCTCCAGTGGAAGCAACCGGCGATTACCGATCCCCATTTATGGTATGCCACGCTGACGATTGGCTTCCGCCTGCCGCTCGAACCGATTCCACCACCGATTGTGCCGCCGCCAATGGCATCCCGCGTGGAACCTATTAACATTACGCCGGAAGCGCCGGCCATCAATACCAAAACCGGCGCGATCTTCCTGCATGGCACCGTGACGGATGCCACGACGGGTAAGCCCATTCAGGCAACACTTACCACAGTAAACCTGGGGAATAATAGTGTTATTGCCACCAGCCAGACCGATTCGAATGGAAATTATTCCATCCGTGTCAGCGGCCCGGGCAAATACTCGGTGACCGCCGACGCGCCGGGGCATCTCTTTGGGTCCGCGCTGTTCGAGGTCGATTCGGCCGGGCGCATCCTTTCGAACGATGCCAATATCGCGCTTGCTGCGACGGGTGCCGGAGCAAAGACGCGCCTGCTCGTCTTCTTCGCCCTGGACAAGGCCGATCTGGAACCATCCTCCTTGCCGGAACTGAACCGCGCCCGCGACCTGATGAAGCAAGTTCCCACCATGAAGGTGGAGATTGCAGGCTATACCGATTCCACCGGTACGCTTGCATACAATATGGATTTATCGCGGCGGCGCGCCAATGCCGTGCGGGATTATCTCGTGGGGCAGGGAATTGCACCCGACCGCGTGACGGCCAAAGGCTACGGTCCCGCCTCACCTATTGCCACGAACACGACGGACGAAGGCCGTGCGAAAAACCGGCGCGTGGAATTTGTGGTGGAAGGGCAGTAGAGAGCTACTACTGTTTCTCCGCAGCCAGCTTCTCTAAATTAGCCCGTATATGCTGATTGAACTCCGTAAAAACTGGCTCTGGGGCAAGCATTGGAAACTCCATTTCGTACTCACGCAGGAGTGCCGGAGCGAGCCGTAGCGCGACCAATAGTTCCACCGCCGCATCGAACGAATGTCCCTGGGCGAAGAGCGTCCGTGCGCGTCCATAATGGGCATCGGGCCAGCCGGGTTCGAGTGTGCTGGCGGTTTCGTATGCATGAAGGGAATCGGCAAGCCGCCGCATCTCGAAGAGCGTTTCGCCATAATCGAACCACGCTTCGAAGTCCTTGGGGGAAAGCTGGAGGACCATGCGGTAGGCGATGAGCGCCTCCTCATGCCGTCCCAAATTGAAGAGGGCATCGGCTTTGGCGTACCACAGTTCCGGATACTTGGAGTCGATAGCCAGGGCGGCATCGTAATCTTCGAGCGCCTTGGCGTGCTGTTCGAGCGAATCGTAGCAGGAACCGCGCCCGAAGAAACTTTCCGCGTGCTTCGGATTATATTTCAGTGCCTGCGAAAAACACCGGATGGCCTCGCGCCAGCGCTTTAGCTCCTCATAGGCATTGCCCAGATTATGCCACGCGCCGACGTCCTCCGGATCGTACTTCAAACACTCTTTATAGGATTCCACCGCATCCGCAAGCTTCCCAAGGTTTGCGCAGGCATTGCCGCGATTGTACCACGCGGCGGGAAAGTTCTCGCGAATGGCCAGCGCCAACTCGTAGCTCTCGATCGCTTTATGGAACATTCCCAACTGCGTTTGGATGATCCCACGATTGTACCACGCGCTGTAATTGTATGGTTCCAGATCGAGATGCGCTTCGTACGCAGCTAACGCTTTATCGTAATCGCCGGTGGAGTCGTAGCAAAAGCCAAGCTCGTAATACGCGTCCTTGGCAAACTCCTTGACTTCCGTGAGATATCGAAAGATAGCCGTCGCGTCCGTAAAACGTTCCGCCTTCTCGAAACAAATGCCTTTGTTGAATAGCGCCTCATCGTTGGAGGGATTGGCCGAAAGGCTTCGCTCGAAGAGTTCCAGCGCT
>JAKAIL010000332.1 GCA_021825235.1 Bacteroidota bacterium
TCCGATCTTGGACTATGCGCTCGTTTATTTGAGTGCGATCAAGCCAGACTACATGCGCGAAGTTGGTCCCATTCTTTCGGCACTCGATACGATTGGGACGCCGCTTTGGGAGCGCCCCGGATATTTCACCGATATTGGACGATCCTATTTCGATCGCAGCCTCGGAGCGCCCGATACGCTGCGATTGTACAAACTGCATGAGTAACGCCCGAACCGAAGCTCCTCCGGATCGTACGCTCGCATGGCTGATATTCGGCCTGGCGGCCGTTCTTTTTGCGATGCAGCTTCGATCGCTCTTCGTTTTTCCGGAGCCAAATTCGTTCCGATGGTACGGAGATGAAACCTGGCTCATGACCGAAGCCCACCAGCAACTCAGCACCGGAAAGGTTACCTACCCACTTGCGATAGGTTCGCAGCTCGCCCATGGCAAAGGACTCGTGCTAAGCATGACGTGGCTTTCGGCGGTGCTGTATGGTTTACCGATCTGGCTCTCGGGACAGGACCCAGTCGCAACCGGGAGAATCGTTACGGCGATGCTGGCGCTCGGCTTGCTTTTCTCGCTCTATTTCACTTCCCGCACTTTTGGTGTTTCGCGGCTTGCCTCTGCCCTTGTCATACTGTTCCTTGTTGGGACTCGCGCCTTTTTCTTTGCGAGCCACTCCGCACGCCCTGATCTACTCGCCGGGCTAATAGTAATGCTCGTGATTGGTTCGCTTTCTCGGGCATCCAGCGCAATCATTCCCAGGAGAAACCGTGGGTGGTTCGCGGTTGGGGCGGCGCTCGTGTTTCTTGCGGTTAGTTCGTCGGTTCACCTGATAACGTTGTTGGGTCCGGTAGCTATTTATCTTGTCTGGCAAGGGACAAAAGGGACACCTGGAACCAAATGGCAATTCCGATGGGCTTGCGCCGCTGGGGCTATTTCATTGTTGGGTATATTAGTCTTTCTTTATTATCTGACGAATGGCTCCTTACGACTTTTTCCGCCGAGCGCCAGCAATGGGCAGTTCCATGACGTGCTACATGCCATTCCCATCTTCCGGCCGTTTTCGCGTTCGGTTCAAGTGGCGAACATCGTTATACGGTTTAAGGAATTCGTAGCCGAGGCACCAGCAATTTTTCTATTGCCACTCCTTATCCCCTTTACCGACCCCGTGAATGCTTCGCGCCGGACCCTTGCACTATCCGTTAGTATTGTTGCACTCAGTTGGCTCTTTCTCGAAGGTGCGGAAATCAATTATCTGATGCACTTGCTCCCGCTACTCTTTCTATGCGGGACTCTTGCAATTGCGAAAATTATCGAACGATGGCATTTTTCGCGTTATACATTTTTTGCACTTGCGGTTGCCTACTTCATACTTGGCTTGCGTGATGCCGGAATGGCATTTACTACGGGTTCGGAGATACACACTTCTAATCAGCAGGCAGCTAAGATTATCGACGATTCGATTACATCAAGCTGGCGTTCCGCGGACACGCCACTCGTTCTTACGGAACCACCGATGTTGGAGCGGCTTTCGCAGGACCGAGCGTTTCGCACCATGACGGATCACTTCATTTCCTTCCCGAACTATCCGATACCCTACGATTCGTTTTTCAGCCGCGAGCACGTTAATTATGCGGTTTTATATAATTCCCCGACGTTCCCAAAGAATCGACCCGTGGACGACCCATTTTATCAGTCCGTCCTGAGAAACGGTGACGTGGTAACCAAAGTTGATGGAATGAGCGGCGATGCGGGACGAAATTATTTTGATCACTCGAATTGGCAGGATACGATTCTTTTAGTCAAACTAAAGAACACCCATTGAACAAGCTGAGAATACGATTACTGCTCTCTCTTAGCGGCGTTGCTATCGCATTTGCCGTGTGGCACCTGCGGCTCCATTTCCCATTCGACGATACCTTCATCTCCTTTCGCTATGCCGAACATGTTGCTGCGGGCTATGGACTCGTGTGGAATATTGGAGGCCCACCTACGGAAGGATTTACAAACCTTCTGTTGGTCCTCGTCCTTGCTACTGCACGGCTTATTACTTCCGATCTTCTCGTTGCTTCGCAAATCATCGGTCTGCTTGCAACTATAGTCACCGGCCTTACGATCTTTTCCATCGTGTCCCGAACGAGGACAACGGTTACCGGCTTAGTGGCAGCGGCACTTTTTTGGTTTACTCCGTTAACGTGGATCAATGCCCTGAGTGGTATGGAAACCAGCCTGTTTGTGATGCTCTGTGTGCTCGCTGTTTCTTTCGCAATACTAAGAAAGTTCTGTTCAGCAACCATCCTCATCTTTTTGGCAACGCTTACACGTCCTGAAGCGGCGATGTTGGGTGTAATAATTTTTGCGGTGATGCTGCCGTTCAACTGGCATAGAACGGCGGAGCGAAATCGGCTTCTAAAGGCCACTTTCGGATTTATTATCGCACTTTGCATTTTTGCACTTTGGAAGTGGTGGTATTTCGGCGAATTGCTGCCCAATTCCTTTTACGTAAAAGTTCTTATGCCTACGCGAAGCGTGGTGCCGGGGTTGCAATATGTGCGGCTGTTTGTAACGAGTGTACTTGTCCTTATCGCCGCATCGCTCGGCATTCGGAACTGGAGAAATCCCGCTATTTTAATTGCGTGCTTCTGGGCCATCAGTTTGCTGTTGTTCTATCTGTTTGTGGTACCGTTGGAGGGACTTTATGATCGGTTTTTGTGGCCAGTGCTTGCAATGCTCTCTATCACAGCAGCAATTGGCGTGCATGATTTTGCGGCTCGCCGGCATCTGCGTCCATTGTGGGTCTTTGCAATTATTGTGATTGCCATGCATATCGCGTTATCCGTGCTTTCACCACGGACGGAGCAGGCATTCGCTGCACACGAGGAAGTTTGGGATGCAAGCCTGAATCCGATAGTGAACGTGCTACGAAATCTTCCACACCATGATTCTCTTCGATTTGCTTATGGCGATGCTGGGTATGTAGTCTATAAGTCGGGAATCAACCATATCGATCTGTTTGGATTAAATGATA
>JAKAIL010000333.1 GCA_021825235.1 Bacteroidota bacterium
AAGAACGGGTGTTAATCTGCGAGACAGGCGCGAAGCCTCAGCCCAGCATCCAAAAGCACCGTTCCTCTTACCACTTCTTTTGCACTTTTTGTTTTGCGCTACAAATATACAAGCCCAGGGTGGAGCGTAGCGGAACCCTGGGTTAGTGAACGATATTTTATTTTCTTAGCCCCGGAGGGGCGATGTACCAATGCCGCAATCATACGGACCCGTTTATCTCCACATCGTCTTCGGAACGAAACGTCGAGAGAATGTCCTCACCACGCAATTGCACACCGATTTCGCGCGATACATCACGCCCATTCTACACGAATGCAAATCACGTTTGATTGCTGAGGGTGGGATGCCGGACCATGTGCATCTCCTGATCGACCTCGGTCGCGAATCGTCCGTCAAAACCGTTTTGCGAGAGATCAAATCGAAATCATCGAAATGGTTATCATCGAAAATTGGAAAGGATTTTAGTTGGCAAGGCGGTTATGGGGTATTCAGCGTGAGCGCAAGTCATTTGCAAAACGTTGTCCATTACATCGAGAATCAAGAAGAACATCATCGGCACAAAACATTTCAGGAAGAGTTTGAAGAGATGTTGAAAGCGGCTGGTTATGAATATGATCCAAAATATTTTTTGAAGGACGATGATTAGGTACACCGCCCCTTCGGGGCTAATACGTCATAATGCTACCGTAACCCAACATTCCGCTTCGCTCCATGTTGGGCTGCGGGTACTTCGTCCCTTCGGGACTCACACGCGAGCCGCGGAGCGGCGCAGTACCCGCAGCCCAGGGCGCGCGAAGCAAGCCCTGGGTGAGAAAGCCATTTATTGTTTAAAAGCCCCGAAGGGGCGGTGTACCGGGATGGAACCAATATCCGTCAAGGGCGGCGAGAACGTGAACGTCGCGATGATTCGCGACCTAGGCCACGTGATCGACCGCGAAAAAGCGGCGATGGGATTTTTTGTCACGCTCGCCGAACCGACGCGACCGATGAAAGAGGAAGCAGTCGCCGCCGGATATTACCACGCTCCCTCCCCTTTCCAAGGGGAGGGCCGGGGAGGGGTCGGCCCCGAATACCCGAAGCTCCAAATCTTCACCATCGAAGGCCTGATGGCGGGAACCGAACGCCCGCGCTATCCGGATTTATCGCTGGGACGGGCGACGTTTAAACGCGCTCAACTCGAAGATGTAAGCGGGGAGCAGGGGAGGCTGTTGTGAGAAAACATTGGGAGATGGATGAAGAGGAATTTAGCTACTTTGAGTATTTCTCCGGCTATGTTCCAGCTGGTGTCGTTTTTCGAATGGTGGCGGATGATACTGCTCGAATTGCTCAGAACTCTTCCGAAGATGTTCGTAGTCACCTGAATAGCCTATGCCTAATCGGGCTTGTATCATATTTCGAGGCCTTCGCAAAAGATCAGATAGCCTCAGCCATTTCCATAGCGCCAGAAATCATCGATTCATTGAAGCAAGGTGGCCATCGGACCGATCTCGCCGCAGACGACGTGTATGAGTACATGGATCGCCTTCAGTATATGATCGGATTTCTAATTTCGCAGCATCTGGACGCAGGTTCAGCGAAGAAAATAAATTCCATATTCACGTCAGCACTTAAGATTACGCCATTTGGTAACGCTGAAGTTAAAGCATACGAAAGGCTTCTCCGGGATCGAAATTTGATAGTCCATCATGGCGGCGCTTACACAACGTCGTACATTAGGCAAGCCTTCGAAGAGATTCCTTCTGAGCGCCGACGAGCGCATGGCGATTCCTTGGTGGTCTCAACTGACCGAATACTATCTGAAGTTGAATTCCTCAAGAGGATAGCGAAGAAGATTGTTCTGTCTACTTCCGAAAAACTTAAAACAATCATACGTAATAGGTATGTCTTCGTACCCAAGCAACTTAGTGACGCTGTAAATGCGATGGCCTGGTGGGATGAAGACATCGTGAGGAACCCTGATCGAGTAAACATCGACGATCTTCCCTTTTAGGAATGGCATTCAGTCGCAGAGCGACGGAGTACTCGCAGCCCGCCGGGGTGAAGTCGAATATTAAGTTATGACTCGGTGTCTCCTTCAGCCGCTCTGTAAAACTCAATACCGTCCTTGGAGCTTCGAAGAAGCAGCTCGAACGGCTTGCCATTGGATTCTTTGATGAGGCCAATTACTTCATTCTTCATCACTTCTTTCTCTCGTTCAAATTCTTCATTTGTTGGTAAGTGTGTTGGATTAACCGGAAAACTCTCTGAGAAATATTTTAGGTAATCTTCCGATTCACATGCCAGTAGCCCGTAGTAAGAAGCACACAATCGAGTATTGTAAGCATCTATTTCATCGTCCCCTATTTTAAGTATCTTTTCGGCACTCTCTCCCCTAGAGAAAATCATTAAAATATGACTCGATACCGGAAAAAGAATTTTCAGATCATGAGCAGTGAATTCGCCGCGCCCAGTATACTCTAAGACAACGGGTTGATCAGGAAGCACGAATCTTTTCGAGGTGCTTTCGTGAAAAACAATAGTAGCTGTTAAATCAAGGCAGGCGGGAAAAATCTTGACACCAGCCGCGATGCAATTTAGCATAATCGTTGTCGGATCAATCGACAAGGTGAACGTGCTCGCATCGTATTCCATTTTCTTCGCGGTGAGATGGAGGTATGAAGCAGCGTACATCATCCGCAGCGTCATCAAGTTGATTCTTATGATGTTCTTTGGCGTCCTTGAATGCGAAAGAATACAGAAGTTAAGAATGTCCAATCGCATTGGGTAAGGAATGACGTCCTCAATGTCCTTACCTGCGCCAATTCGTTCTATTATAGTGCTAATAGCCTTAGCAGCTGGTGCTTCGATTTCCCCAAGGAGCTTCTCAAGTGCATCGGATTTCTGTCCTGCCTTATCTAGGACAGTGTATAGGTCATTCTTCACGAACCCATCGCGAACAGACAATTTAGGAATCTTCTTAGTGGCAAACTCGAATCTATAAAACGTCTTCTTATTAGTGCTGAAATT
>JAKAIL010000093.1 GCA_021825235.1 Bacteroidota bacterium
AGGCCCACTTTCCCGCGAACCCTGGAATATGCTTCACTAACGACTGCCATTGTTATTGAAAACAATTCTCAGTTCCGGATTGTGTCTGGAATATCTCAAACCATTTCTCCGTTATTATCGCCACTATGAGCTGGACCGAGCTTTTTTTGCTTAGTGAAGGAATCGAGCGTCCTGACGAGGCGTATGACTGGTTGGATCTGGCGGATTTGACGGATCGAGTAGGTACGAGTTGGAATAGAAGGCGGGGGATCCATGTGAACAAAATCTATAAACATTACGATACTTTTTGGGGAAATTCTCGGGCGCGGAGCGAATCCATATCGGAAAAGCAAATGGGCCTCAGAGTCGAACGAATCGTGCGCCAGGCCCACTTCGCCGAGAACAAATTCAAACGCCGGCATATCTTGCTGAAAGGCATCAATCTGGTTATGATTCACGGGGATGGCTCCGCCAACGGCCACGCGTTACCCAGCAAATCGGGCGCCATTGTCTGGGTTGCGGCGGAATGCTTCCACACTGCTCTCGAAACCAAAGTTTTTGTAACCCATGAAATAGCGCACGGAATCCACTATCGCGAAGAGCCGGGATTTGCCTTTCACACCATGGAAGAGAAGCGCCTTGTGTGGCGGCAGTTGATTACGGAAGGAGTAGCCACCTATTTAACAAAGAAGGCACTGAAAGTGCCCGATGAAATTGCCTTGTGGGCCGATACCCTTCCGCCAGATCAACTTCGTTCCTGGATGGAAGCATGCCGGAACCGTGAAAGAGAACTATTCGAGTACATCGAGCGCAATTTCGATTCCAGCGATCCATCGATCTCCCTCTTCTATGCCGCCGATCCAAACGATATTTTTGCATATCGAGCCGGATACTATGCCGGATTGAAACTCATCGAAAAAGTTTGTAAAGAGAACAAAATTCGAGATTGGGATTTGCCAACGATTTCCGTCGATATGCTGCGTGGCTATGTTCGGAGTGCGTTCCGGAATTGGAATTATGTGGATAATTTACAAACCTAACACTCCTGAATTTCGTATTTTTAAGGAATGCTGAATTACATCTGGCTGGGCCTAATCGTAATCGCTATATTCGTTGCCGTGGGGCGCGATGTGAATGAAGAAGCCACCAACCGCTTCCGCAATAACGAGGATGTCACGCTTCACGTCGCGCCGGATGCGCTAACGGTGGCAGGTCCGAACCACTACACTGGCACCGCCTATCTTACCCAGGAAGACATCGCTCGATTCTACGGTGCCAGTGAAGCGAAGACGGTGACCGGTGATACCGTCTTGTTTCCAACCGATATCGTTCTTTCGCAGTCCAACCCCAACGCGGGCACGCTTACGCTTTCGATCCCAGCCACTGCTCCCTCCGTTCTTCAGGATGCCGCTGCTGCCGATGGCGATCCTACAAAAATCATCGGGAAGGCAAGTTTCGATACATCCACTTTTGTGACGGGGGCGAGCATTTCGTTCCTGCCCCCCACCGTCCACTTTCGCATTCTCGCAAAAGTTGCCGATGAGGGCATTTTGAAGATTGCCAATACGGCTGTGGAACTTGCATTCGGTCTTATAGGTGTAATGGCGCTTTGGCTCGGAATTATGAAGATTGCGGAAGCGGCTGGACTGGTCCTGCTGCTCTCTAAAATTGTGAAGCCTATCATGGTCCGCATTTTTCCGGATGTTCCACCAGATCATCCCGCAATCGGGGCCATGGTAATGAACATGACCGCCAATTTCCTCGGACTCTCCAATGCTGCGACGCCGCTGGGATTGAAAGCGATGGAAGAATTGAATAAGCTGAATCCCGTTGCCGGGACCGCCACAAATGCCATGTGTATGTTCCTTACAATTAATACCACTGCCCTCACGCTCGTACCAGCGACCGTTATTGCCATTCGACTCACGCTTGGTTCGACGAACCCCACGGATATTATCATGCCGACGTTCCTGGCTACATTCGTAAGTTTAATCCTGGGAATCATATTTACCCGCATTATCGAACGCTTTTTTCCAATACGTGGGTCGGAAAGGACGGAAGCGGCATAAATGGAATCTCTCTTCATTGTAATTACGAAAATTCTTTCGACGGCGGCGATCCCGATGATCGTCTTCGCGATCGTGGTCGTTGCGGCCATTCGCAAAGTGAAGGTGTATGAGGAGTTTGTCGAAGGCGCGAAAGATGGCTTTACCACGGCGGTACGCATTATTCCCTATCTCGTAGCCATGTTAGTTGCCATCGGCATGTTCCGCGCATCCGGAGCAATGGACCTGCTTTCACAGGCGGTAAGCCCGGTTACGAATGCTATTGGATTCCCGAGTGAACTTTTGCCCCTGGCGGTCGTTCGTAATCTCTCCGGTTCCGGATCGCTCGGCCTGATGACAGATATTATGAAGACGCACGGCCCCGATAGTTTTATGGGCCGCCTCGCCGGCGCGATGATGGGAAGCCACGAAACCACGTTTTACGTGTTGGCGGTCTATTTTGGCGCAGTCAATATTCGCAAAACGCGCCACGCGGCGCTGGCCGGAATCTTTTCCGATGTCGTTGCGCTTATCATGAGCGTAATTCTCGTCCGATGGCTATTCCCGTAAGTACTTCTTGACACGCGGCTCTTTTTGTCATTTGGGTCTTATGCGTCCTTTACTAATCGCCAGTTTTTGCCTGCTTGTCTTTGCGAGTGAAAGCAACGCTCAATCGCTTTCCGACCTCATGCACTTGCCGCAATCGCCCTCCGATGCCTACCGCGGTCTTGCGTTGGGTGGAGGAACAACGATCGTCGATGGTCGGCCATATTTTCTGGTCCACGCCGCACCGCAATTTACGCTGGGCCCGTGGGGCTTTGGCTTCGATGGGAACATTCGCATTAGTCCGCAGGGACAACTCCGCAAGGAGGATTGGACCGGCTGGTATTCATACCTTCGCTGGCTCAATTACGTGAGCTTCAATCATCCGCACGACGATTTTTATTTCCGCGTGGGCGGCCTGGAGCATGCGACCATCGGTAATGGGACCATCGTAAGCGATTACTGGAACAATTCCTCTTATGATGACCGGCGTATCGGCGCGGCGGCCCGGCTCGATGTCGGACCGTTCGGAGCCGAGGGACTCACCAGCGATCTGTTCCAACGCAATCTCGTTGCACTCCGGCCGTTTGTCCGTCCCTTTCAAGTGGTTCCGATTCTTGCCAATATTTGGTTCTTAAGCCATATCGAGATTGGGGTAACAGGTGCCTTCGATTTCGATACCAACGCCACGAAACTCATCCCGAACCACGAACCGTATGTCACGCATTATGACAATGCCGACAGCACGGTGGATTCGGTCGTTATCCATCGCGATTCGGCGACAATTCCTTCGCCCCTTACGACGCTCGGCGCCGATATTTCCATGATGCTCTGGCAAACGGGCAAAACCGAGGGACACCTTTACGCCGACTATGTTCGATTCCAGAAATTTAACGACGGTGTAATCATCGGAGCGCGTACGGCCTTCAACATTGCCGATTCCGTATTCCTCGATCTCCGCGCGGAGCGATCGCTCTTTAGGAATCAATTCCTTCCCAATTATTATAATTCGTTTTACGAACGCGACCGGTTCGATAATCAGGCTGCACCCCAGGACTACATCACCAAGGTAACGCTGCTTGCCGACAGTGCTGGCGGAAATGGCAATGGATTCCGTGCCGGAGCATTCCTCAATTATTTCAACGAATTCGCGTTCCAGGGAAGTTATTCGCATTTAGATAATCTGCGCGGGCAGGATTATATGGACTTGGAAGTTGCCCTTCCCCAACTTCCGCTGGGGATGTTTTTGCGCCTGCATTATGCCCGCAAGAACATCAATGGCGTTACCGATCTCTTTGCATTGGATGATCGCTCCTTGATGTATGGCGAGCTTAGTTATCGCCCTTGGAACTGGCTCATTCTCACAGCTATCGAGCGATGGACCTTTTTCGTGGATGATGCCGGCAACCTGCACACGGAATCCATCTTCGAACCTCGCGCGGATGTCGTAATTAGCATCTAAAACTCCGTCTTACTCTTCGAACCGTTCGACACTCGTCACACCCCGCACTTTTCGGAGCTTTTCCATCAATCGGGCCAGATGATAAGTGTTCTTAACATATACCGTCATTTTGCCATCGAACATGGCATCGCGCGAGTCAATATTGACAGAACGAATATTCGTGTTGTTATAGGTTGATATGACGTGAGTCAAATCACTTAGCATTCCGGGGCGGTCTTCACCAAAGACGCGAATACCAACCAGATAATCGGCGCCTTCATCGGTGCTGGGCCAGGAGACGTCGATAAGCCGCTCCTGCCCATCCGATTGCAGTTTCTGAATATTTTTGCAGTTAGCGCGGTGGATCTTTACTCCCTGCCCTATCGTCACCACGCCAACGACATCATCGCCGGGCACGGGATTACAACACTTGGCATAGCTGTACAAAAAGTTATCTCTGCGGCCCTGTATAAGGATTCCCGTGGTCGCACGGGAGGTATCGAGATACGTGACCGGAGCTGCTTCCTCGGGTTCGGGCGTTTGCGCAGGAGCTGTACGACCGCCCGGCTTCAGCCATTCCGTAAGCCGCTTAAAATATTCCTCAATATCGAGGTCCGCGGCAGCAATGGCTGCATAAAACTTCCCAATGGTCCCAAAAGGTGTCGTCGCCGCAAAGCGGATAAGCGTATCCTCGTTAACATGAAGTTTCGCCTTTTGCAAACGCTTTTGCCATTGCTCACGGCCTTGCGTTACCCGGGAGCGTTGCTCTTCGTTCAAGAACTTACGAATATGCTGACGAGCTTTATGCGTAGCGACGAACTTCTCCCAGTCCGGCGTCGGAGCCTGGTTCTTGGAAGTAATAATTTCGACTTGATCACCACTCGACAGCTTCTGGTGCAATGGAACAATTCGGCCGTTGACCTTCGCACCGATCGTCCGAAGTCCGATGTGGGAATGAATATCGAAGGCGAAATCGACCGCCGTTGCGCCTTTGGGAAGGATTCGAAGCTCCCCTTTTGGGGTAAAGACGTAAATTTCGTCCTGGTACAGATTCAGCTTAAAACTCTCCAGCAAAGCACTGGGCGCGTCTTCGCCGTGCTGCTCGAATACATCGCGCACCCATTTCACCCATTCCTCCAGGTCCGGATCGGCATTGGTGATATGTTCCTTATACTTCCAATGCGCGGCGACCCCTTTCTCCGCAATCTCGTGCATGGTCCGCGTACGAATCTGCACTTCGACCATCCTTCCGTCCGGACCAATTACGGTCGTGTGCAGGGATTGATAACCATTTTTTTTGGGCAGTGAAATATAGTTTTTGAACCGTTCGGGGACTGGAGTGTAAATCGAGGATACTAAGCCAAAGACGGCAAAACAATCATTATCGTTCGGGGTGTCAAGTAAGATCCGGATGGCAAACAAGTCATAGACTTCATCGAGCGTCTTGCCTAAGCGCATCATCTTGTTATAGATGGAGAAGATATGCTTGGGCCGTCCAACAATTTCGAACTTGAAATTTTGCTCTTTCATCGCCTCGACTATTGGCTCGATGAAGCCAGCAATGTAGGTTTCCCGTTCGATTCGTTTGGCTGCGAGCGCCCGTTTAATGTCCGTGTAGGCTTCACGGTTCAATACCTTGAAAGCCAGGTCTTCCAGTTCCCACTTGACCTTGCCGAGACCGAACCGGTTCGCAAACGGAGCATAAATATCCAGCGTCTCCTTCGCCATGCGAAGCTGGCGCTCCGGAGGAAGATACTCGATCGTACGCATGTTGTGCAGCCGATCGGCAAACTTTACGAGCATCACCCGGACATCCCCGACCATCGACAGCAGGAGCTTTCGGTAACTTTCTGCCTGGGTGATCTCTCGCGATTTGAAGATATCTGTAATCTTCGTCGCTCCATCGACAATTTCGGCTACTTCCGATCCGAACTCTTCGCGAATTTCCTCAAGCTGATATGCGGTATCTTCCACCACATCATGCAAGAGCGCCGCCACAATGGACACATCGTCGAGCGGAATCTCCTGCGCGACAATCATCGAGACCTCGAACGGGTGAATAAAATAGGGTTCCCCAGACTCCCGGCGGTCATTCTTATGAGCTTCGTAGCACAACCGAAACGCTCGAATGATATTCTCTTCGTCCAGGAACCGAAGATGTTTTCGGCAGGCCGCCAGCAGATCGTTTAACTTATCTGCGTACAATACATCATTGGTGGCATTGGACCACCGGAGCATCAAGCGCGAAGGCGCGCGCTCGGAACGCCCCTGTTCCGTTCGTGCTGTCTGGACACGCCCATCCCGACCGTCCGCCGGAGCGTCGGCATCGGAAATCTTTGGAATTGAGGGTCGTTCGAGCGCGGATGTTTCCATTCGAATGTAATCGGAATACAGCGGATCCGCTGCATCCCTCTTTAAGCCATTATAGTCAACGTGTGGCAAACCGGGCAAGGTTTCGCGCCGAGGCGGGACAATACTATGAAATGCTGTTCACGCTATTCCTCGCGCTTCACCCCCCACCAGCCATAATACAACGTAAATCCCGCGCGGAAATTGACAACGATCAGGGCGGTTTGGTCTGGCTGGAACACAAACGATGGCCCTTGGTTCTGCCCATTGAATACGCCCATCGCGGAGATTTCTCCAAACGGTTCTATGGTCAGCCCATTACCCAACTCGAAATCATGCTTCATGCCAAAGAGCAAATTAATGCCATTACGGCTCCAGTTTAGCACGTTCACAGAATCGACCGGCGCCCCGTTTCCACCAAGCGGCGTCAGTGAATCGATCATGTGAAAATAGTGCTGGCGGCTTGCCATCATAAGGTGATGGAACCCCAGACCGAAGTAGAACTTGATGAGAGCCGTGGGCCGGGTTATCGTATAGTGCAAATCCACACCAATATCGGATACATCGAGCGATTCGCTACGTATCAAGCGCGTTTCCGACGGATGAAAATTCGAGGACTTATACCCAAGTGTCGGTGGACTATTGGCCCCAGAACTCCAGATTGAATCCGGCGTGAAATCCCCAGAAACCTGGAAGTGCGTGTAGTTAGCCGAAATATCCAACCGGCGTGTTACTTCGGTCATCATCTGAAACCCGTAGGCGAAGACGGAGGTGGAGACAAGGATCGGCGTACCGATGTGCATGCTCCCACCACCGATATTCGCTCCAATACCGATTGCTCTCCAGGGTTCCGGTGTTAACAGGAACGCCGCATGTTCTTGCGCATCCAGCGCTTCCTGGTATTCACGAATGGAATCCTGCCGCATTTTCACGCGTGCTTGCGCCTGGGCTTCTTCCAGCGATTTCTGCGCAGCTTTGAGGCTGTCTATCCGGTGCTGCTCGGCTTCACGGGCAAGCTCTGCCTCCTGCTTTTTGCGAAGTTCCTCCGCCTGCCGGCGGTTTCCTGTCAGAATCGAATCCGGCGACTGAATGCCGGCCGGTTGCCGAACTTGCGCTTTCACACGCTCTGCACCGATACCGGAGACGAGCATCAGCCCCAATAGGATTGGAAGCGAAATGCGGAACAGCCGCAGAGTATTCTCAAAGATTTGTTGCATCGCTGTCGAAAGGTCCAGGTGTTTTAAATCTGCGACTTTTTGGGCAATGAACGGAAGATAGGCCGGGGAGTTTCGCCGGCCCCGATACGGTGCCGGAGCGAGATATGGGGAATCCGTCTCGATAAGGAGGCGGTCGAGCGGTGTGGATTCCACCACGCTTGCTAAATTGCTGTTTTTAAACGTAATATTTCCTGTAAAGCTGATGTGAAAGCCAAGCGAAAGAGCACGCTGCAAAAATTCGTGACCTAACGAGAAGCAATGAAATTGTCCGCGAGGTACATCGGGTGAAAGCGAAGCATACTGTTCTTCTATAATCCGAAAAACATCCCCTTCGGATTCCCGCGTATGAATGACAATTGGTTTATTTAGCTCGATAGCCAGTTCGATTTGCTCCGAAAATGCTCGCCGCTGAACCTCGCGCGGAGAGAAATCATAGTGGTAATCCAGCCCGATTTCGCCAATAGCAACCGCTTTCTTGCTCGCTGTCACCGTTTCACGAATTCGCTCCCGTACCTCCCCATTCCATTCGTTTGCGCTGTGTGGGTGGATGCCCAGAGCACAATACATCCCTTCTGAGCTTTGGGCCAGCCTTATCGTAGAATCCAGATTCTGAGCGTCCGTTGCGGGAACGAGGAAATGCGAAACACCGGCTGCGCGGCACTCCGCGATCATAGCTTCGCGGTCCGCATCGAAGGCGGAATCCTGCAGATGGCAATGTGCATCAAATAACAACAAATGAGCCGATTATTCTGGATGGAAGAATGAATAACACAAAGCACTCAGAAGCCAGTGCCACCTGGATGGCTATCCAGAACCTGGATTCGACCCTACTGAAATTACAACCACCCTCATCGGTGTTTATTCGCTCCGTATGAGCAGAGCATTTGTAAAAGAAGCCGAAGCCGAGTGGCTGGGAGATGTCGCTCCTGAAGTTCCTGCTCTGGAACAGTTCCTTACTCGCGACTATGGCGAAAGGGTCTGGCTTCTTCGCACCGATACCGCCACGGGCCGACCGGTCCACGAAATGTCCAATGGGCTTCGCTATGCCCTCGATTTCGATGGCCGATGGCAGCGCGTCGATTAGGCAGGACGATCCTGCCTAATCGCCATTCTCTCAAAACCGGAAATGTGCAAAGGCCTTGTTCGCCTCAGCCATGCGGTGCGTATCGTCACGCTTTTTGACCGTTGCGCCTTCGCCATTGCTGGCCGCGAGGAGTTCCCCGGCCAGGCGTTGCGCCATCGACTTTTCACCACGGCCGCGGCTATAGGTGATCAGCCACCGAATGGCAAGCGCTGTGCGGCGCTCCGGGCGGACCTCCGTGGGAACCTGATAGGTGGCGCCTCCAACGCGCCGGGAACGCACTTCGATCAGCGGCGCGGCATTCGTCATGGCCTTCTTGAATACTTCGATTCCAGGCTGCCCGCTCTTCTCCTGAGCAAGGTCCAGTGCATCGTACATGATACGCTGGGCAATGGACTTTTTCCCGCCCCACATCAGGGAGTTGATAAATTGCGAAACGAGGATATCGCCGTATTTCGGATCCGGAGTACGCGGGCGATGTTCCGCCGTGTGTTTTCTCATGTGTTATTATAGTTAACTGTTATGTTCGAGTTGATCGCAGAAAGGAATTTTCCTTCTTTTTCGTCAACCACCCCGGCGGCATAGTCACCGCCGGTCCTGAATAAAAATGGTTTGAGTAGCACTCAGCACTTTTCCCACTTACTTCGGCTTTTTGGCACCGTAGCGGGAGCGGCCCTGCTTGCGGTTCTGGACGCCCTGCGTATCTAAAGTTCCACGTATAATGTGATATCGCACGCCTGGTAAGTCCTTAACGCGGCCGCCGCGGATCATCACGATCGAGTGCTCCTGCAGATTGTGTCCCTCGCCCGGAATATAGGCGGTAACTTCCATGCCGCTGGTAAGCTTTACGCGGGCAACTTTTCGCAGCGCGGAGTTAGGCTTTTTCGGCGTAGTGGTATAGACGCGGGTGCAGACGCCCCGGCGCTGTGGGCTGTTCTTAAGGGCCGGGGATTTCGATTTATACGTCAGCTCTTCCCGGCCCTGACGCACTAATTGATTAATTGTTGGCATTCGTTGTGGCTATAATTTTGGTTTCGCCTTGCCCTGCCCGGGCGGATGACGATCATCCTTTCAAGGCGCGCTGTTAACCCATCCGGCCCCCGTTGAGTTCGCGATTCTGGCAGAATAATCCCGGAAAATTTTGGTGTTACTATAAATCTTATCCACAAATTTTGGTGGATAAGATAGTTTTCCGTGGATAACATTTTCATTGCCGAATTTAGCTCGATTTCGGCACTTTGGGAACCATAAATTTGGCGAATTTGAGCCGCTTTCGCCAGTTTGGTAACTATTGTTCAGAAAAACGCGCAAAATGACAAAATCGGCGTGGAAAACTTGTGCATAAATTTGGACCGAGATACCCAATTTTTCGAACTTGAGATCCGCACAACTCTAAAACAAAACCGAGTTCCCGTGATGTGCCAAAAACAGCACGGAATCGCCGCATTCTAAATGAACGCGATTATGTATTATAATTAATCAAACTCCCCGAAGCGGTAGCAAACCATTTACCGCTCGATGGAAACGCTTCGGCTCAGGGCATAGCCGCCGGAACTTATGCGAAGGAAATAAATCCCGCTCGGCAGCTCACTGACGTTTAGGGTGGTTTCGAAGTGGAGAGTGGATAGAGGGTCATGTTGAGTGAGGACGCAGTTCCCAAGCGCATCGAATAATTGGAACTCCAAATCGGACCCCGGTTCCCGGATACCGGTCCCCGTTACCGCGATAGCGGTCGAAGCCGGATTGGGAACCACGCTCTCGATACTAAACGGCGGCTCGTGCTCCATGGCGGCGAGGATGGTCTGGTTGCCGCAGCCGGTGAAATACAACTCCACCGAATCGGGGCCGGGGGTGGAAAGTGCCGCGCAATCGCAGTTTAAGCGATGGCCGGAGAGATAGGTGGAATCAAGGTAAACTTTCGCAGAAGACGACCCGAGATATGTGTTGAATGTCAAACTTACCATCGGTCTATCAATAGCTGTATTCGAATCAGCCGTAAAAGTAAGTATTATAGTTCCATTTGCCGAACTCGAATCGAGAATGGTCCAGGACGGTGGAAGCTTGATGCTCGTTAGTGTTAGAGAATTCGTATCATAATGGAATACAAGATGCCCGGTATCGATACCGATGGGGTCAGTGGTTTCTGGAGAGTAAGCTACGGTTGCTGTGCTCCCGGCCGGCACACTCATGCGCTTGGAACCATCTGTGAATTCCAGGCCGGCTGGGAAGTATTGCATGGAATCGACGTTCAGCATCCAAAGGTCGGACTCATACAAATGCGTTGGAGGATAAGTTAAAATTGAAACGTAAGGGTATTGGACCCAGAAGCGATGATCGTACATATTGTAGTCTCCTATATCGTTACCTTGACTATCATAATGCTCCGCAGTATCATACGGCTGGCCACAAAGAAATTTCCAGCTCTTCCCCTGGTCCGTTGACATATAGACACCCGTATTCAATTGTACGAAGAGGTTATTTGAATCTCCGCGAATGCAGCCATTCGTGAAGCCATTGTAACCACGCTTGAACGGAAAAGAATAAACCACCCAACAGCTATCCCAAAGGTTATCCGTCCGTAAAACATTTCCCCAATCATCCGTTATGGCAAATTGTGTTTCTGTTCCGGGAATGGCGAGCGGCTGCCAGCACTCGCTATCCATTGCGAGCTGTCGCCAGGTTTTCCCGGCATCAGTAGTCCGCATCCAAGGAGTGGGAACCGGGCCGCTTCCATTATCTTTATACGCGGTCGAAACAACGCCGACTGAATCATTCTCAAAGGCAAAGCCATTGTATCCCCTTAGAGGTATCGAGTTGGGAACTGCCTGCCATGTGCTGCCTTCATCCCAGGAAACAAGCAGATCGCGAGTGCTCCACGTCGTGCCCCAGGTGCTAACGAAAAGTCCGTCGCTTGCGCTATCATAAAAGAGTGCGCTTCCCGCAACGTAGTAAGCGCTGTTCATTATGGGGAACCACGATTCACCTTGATTGGTCGTTTTGTACATTCTATAAGCTCCGGCAAGAGCATCCCTGAAAGTTACCCATCCCGTTACGCTATCTTTGAAGACAAACTGAGTCGCATCCGCGCCAATGCCAGGGAGGGGAATTGCACGCCAGGTAAGTCCGCCATCCGTCGTTTTAAAAATTGTTGAGGAAGTATTGTGTGAGCGGTTGAAAGTTGCGGTATCGAAACCAGCTACGAACCCGATCCGGGGCGGGCCAGATAAATTTAGGAAATAGACCGTTCCGTAAAGGAACCCTGCTGAGTCGTTTGGATTAAGAAGCACTTTCCATTGGGCCGATGCTTGCGAAGAAGGAAGAAACAAGACCGTCAGGCTCAGCCATAAACCGAGCCTGACGATTGGATGACATAACTTCCTTTTTCTCATCGACCAACAAGTGTGAAGAAGAAATCGCGATCCGTCGGTTTGCACTGCCCCGGAGCAGCGGGATTCACTCCATCGTAAGTGTGGACGGTAAAAATGTTTCCCGCAATTCTCGTGCAGGTTGCGTAGCCACAACCCTCGCCATTGTTTTCTTCCACCGTCACCTGAATTGCTGCCATTGTCAGGGTAATCCGATTGCCGTAGGCGTCGTATGGCTGAATGTGAATTGTGTATTGACCACTTCCCGGCACATGCGTCGTTACCGTAACATTACCAAAGCTATTTGTGACGGTCAAGCCGAGTGTAGGAACAGCCGGTACATCGCCCCAGGCATTGATAACGTTATCCTGATACGTTCCGCCGATTATTGGATCATTACGAAGTGTGAGGTCCTTATTCCTTGCAGTATTTCCAATCGAATCGTGCGCAACGGAATGCCCATTATCGCTCACTTCAAACGCATTGGAACGATTCTTGGCACTGGTACCATTGCCGACGGCAAAAGTGATTAGGTCACCCAAAGGTGCGATGCTGTCCGGACTGGCTGTCTGGAAATTAGTGAGTTGAGTAGTGTAGGGCGTTGGGCTGGAATTATAGTGCCCCACGACTGTCTGGTAATCCAGCGCTTCGTTCCCAACACCAGCAGCAAGAGAGCCGATGCCGAGTGCATGGTTTTGGTAACCGCCCGTAACCGTTCCATAATTGCCGTTTGTGGTATTGCTATCACCACCGCTAATCGTTGCCATAATGGGGGCCAGATAATGGTCCGGCAGCTTCGAGGTATCGACCCAGCGGGAATCGAGACCGATGATGGTATCGGCCCAGCCGCCAGCGATGACATCGGCACTTCTGGCTGGCGCGCAGCCGCACCGGCGCGTCATGGTCAGCAAATTCCAGACTCCGCCACCGATAAAGCCATAATTGGAGCTGTCCACATTACCATAACCACCTCCGATTACTGCATTCAGCCCACTTTTTCCAATAACGTTACCATAGCCTCCTGCAATCGTTGCAAGTGTGTCCCATATTTGATTGTAGGAGCCTCCTGCAATGGTTCCAGCTGTAGCATACACATCATTGGCGCTTCCACCTCCAATGGTTGCGAATTGTCCACTGTCGAGATTAGAAGAGCCACCTGCAATCGTAGAAAAAATAGCACCTTTTCGAATGATATTGCTAAGTCCCGCACCGATTGTGCTGCCCATGGCACCAATATAATTGGTCTGTCCTCCTAAAATACCGGATACCCCGGCATTGGTGTCAATGATATTGGTATATCCCCCGGCAATGACCGATTCACTGATTGTATCTGGTTTGATTTGGTTTCCAAATCCACCACCGATAAACCCAAGCGTGTCGCGTATGACGTTGTGCATTCCCCCGGCTATAACGTCGGCGGGAAGAAACGCGCTGTCGGCAGAACCGCCTGCAATCGTTGCATAGGAGGCGTTTATATAATTGCTGTCACCCCCTCCAAGAAAACTATTGCTGCCTGATCCGATTACATTATATGAGCCTCCTCCTAGCACGGATGCGGAGTCATTCCAGTTCCAAATTGCATTGTGGGTACCGCCCCCAAGGAAACCATACAAGGAAGCTTCGGAATCGATTTTACCACCACCGACGGTAGAATAATCACCCCAGGCAAAGTTCCGGAGTCCCCCGCCCAAGAAAGTATGGCCGGCTACAACGCTGTTCGAGTCTCCGCCCACAAGCACCGAATAGGATTGCCATAAGCCAGACATCGTGTTTTTGTGG
>JAKAIL010000334.1 GCA_021825235.1 Bacteroidota bacterium
GCCTCCAGCGTTTAGACCGGTCGAGCACACACATCAAGGCATACAGAAACCCTGACATTTCTATTGTGCCTAAAACCATGACATTTCTATTGTGCGGCTACAGTCTTTCTATAAGACGCGGTATTCCGATAGGCCGACATTCAAAATGCCGGATTTCCGGAAATCGATGAACACCGAAATTTCGATTTGGTTCCCGATTGTGGAGAACGCATCAAATTTTGATGATTTTAATTTGCAACTCTATACCTTGCATGAAGTTACAGCCGCGGAAATTACGCACATCGCGATGTTAATATCGCGTGGAAAAGATTTTCAGCGCCAAAAGCGGAACGAAAGCTGGCACTCGGTGGAACGTTTCATTTCCGGGAGATGCGTGGCAGATAGAAAGCCTTCGTTTCCTCCAGCGGCGAAGAGAAAAGAGTCGTAAGAATTCTCAGGAATTTTGGATGAATTTCCATTTTTGAACTAACGAGCTTAAGCAGTGGTTAAGGGCGCGCCGCTACAGAAACAATGATGAATTAGGAATGATGAATGATGAAAATTGGCCTTTTTCCTCGTTCAAATTCCGCAAATCATAATTCGTAATTCCTAATACAGAAATACCTTAAATGCCACGTAAATACGCATTAGAACACACTCGGAACATTGGGATTATGGCCCATATCGACGCCGGTAAAACGACGACGACCGAGCGCATCCTCTTTTATACTGGCCGGGTACATCGGATGGGCGAGGTGCATGAAGGCGGCGCCACCATGGACTGGATGGAGCAGGAGAAAGAGCGTGGCATTACGATCACCTCCGCCGCAACCACCTGCGTGTGGCGCGATACGCAAATCAATATTATAGATACTCCCGGCCACGTGGATTTTACGGTGGAAGTGGAACGGTCGCTGCGTGTATTAGATGGCGCTGTAGCGTTGTTTTGCGCGGTTGGCGGTGTGGAACCGCAGTCCGAGACGGTGTGGCGCCAGGCCAATAAATATGGGGTCCCGCGTATTGCGTTCGTCAATAAGATGGACCGTGTTGGCGCCAACTTTTTCAATGTGATCAATATGATCAAGGAGCGGTTGGGAGCCAACCCGATCCCCATTAATCTGCCCATCGGCGAAGGCGAAATGTTTGCCGGCGTGATTGACCTTGTAACCAACAAGGCCCGTATGTATAATGAGAATACGCTGGGCACTACGTTCGAGGATGTGGATATTCCGGAGAACCTGAAGGAACATGCGAAAGAGTGGCGCACCCGGCTCTTCGAATCTGTTGCAGAAGTGGACGATACGCTCCTTATGAAGTATTTGGAGGGCGAGGAGATTACAAGCGATGAAGTAATGCGCGTGCTGCGGCAGGCGGTTATCGAGTCCAAGATCATTCCGGTGCTCTGTGGTTCGGCATTCAAGAATAAGGGCGTGCAGAATTTGCTGGATGCCGTCGTGGATTATCTTCCCAGCCCAACGGATATTGGCGAAATAGAAGGGCACCACCTGAATCTTACCGATCATGTGAAGCGCGAGCCACGGGATAACGAGAAATTTGCGGCTATTGCCTTCAAGATCATGACCGACCCCTACGTCGGCAAGCTAACGTTTTTCCGCATTTATTCCGGCACTCTAAAGGCTGGATCCTATGTGCTGAATTCGGTAAGTGGCCGAAAAGAGCGGATTGGCCGTATTCTTCGAATGCATGCGAACCACCGGGAGGACATCGAGGAAGCCTATACGGGCGATATCTGCGCGGCCGTCGGCCTGAAGCAGACCCGTACCGGCGATACGCTTTGTGATGAAGGCGATCCCATCGTGCTCGAAAAGATGGTGTTTCCCGAGCCGGTTATATCGCTCGCCGTGGAACCCAAAACGAAAGCGGATTCGGAGAAAATGTCCGAAGCTTTGCAAAAATTGGCCGATGAGGACCCCACCTTCAAAGTCAAGACCGATGAAGAAACCGGGCAGACTATTCTTTCCGGAATGGGCGAACTGCACCTCGAAATCCTCGTGGACCGCATGAAACGCGAATTCCGGGTCGAGGCGAATGTTGGTAAGCCGCAGGTCGCCTACAAGGAGACGATTCGCAAGAAAGTCACCCAGGAAGGCCGATTTGTTCGGCAGTCCGGTGGTCGTGGCCAGTTCGGCCATGTCTGGATCGATGTCGAGCCGAATGCGCCGGGCAAGGGCTATGAATTCGAGAATGCCATTGTTGGCGGTGTTATTCCGAAGGAATACATTCAGCCGGTGAGTGCGGGAATTGTCGAGGCGATGAAGAACGGAATTCTCGCCGGTTATCCGGTGGAGGACGTGAAGATCCGTTTGTTCGATGGCTCCTATCACGAGGTTGATTCGAGCGAAATGGCCTTTAAGATCGCTGGTTCAATGGCTTTCAAGGAAGCCGCTCGAAAGGCGAGTCCTGTGGTTCTCGAACCAATTATGGATGTGGAAGTCGTGACGCCGGAAGACTACATGGGCGATGTCATGGGTGACCTGACGAAACGGCGAGGCAAGATCGAAAGCATGACGGCTCGTAGCGATGCCCAGGTTATCCGAGCCATGGTGCCACTTTCGGAAATGTTTGGCTACGCGACGGTGCTGCGCTCGATGTCGCAGGGACGCGCCATTTATACGATGCAATTTGCTCGGTATGAAGAGGCGCCACGTGCAATTCAGGAGCAGATTGTGGAAGCTGCGAAAGGCAAGACCGCCGTAGCTGCGTAAGAGGAACCGCTTTCTAAATAGTACGCGGATAAATTTTTACCGGTGTACCGGAAACTGGCTTTTTTAGATTTCGTTGTTTAGAGGCCCAACTATAGCAGGTTGGGCCTCATTACGTTTTTACTTTCCGCCCGAATTTGAAGGAACAGGAACAACCGGAACACGAACAGCTAATCACGGGATCGCCCACGATGGGATCGCCTACGATGGGATCGCCTACGATGGGATCGCCTACGATGGGATCGCCTACGATGGGATCGCCTACGATGGGATCGCCTACGATGGGATCGCCTACG
>JAKAIL010000335.1 GCA_021825235.1 Bacteroidota bacterium
GCGGGCCAAACCAGCCATCCTACCAGCCACCTCAATATCAGAGCCTACCTTTAGCGCGGCCAACTGCATTCGCCTTGAGCGGGCCTGCGGGTGTTCTGACCTATCGTTCCAATCAAGCATTAGCTCCTTGGGCGACTATCGGTGGTGGATACGAAAATTTCGTATCAGACACGGCTGGAACGACTGGCGGCGGTGCTTATAATGGCGTAGCGTCGGACTTCGGTACGATCGCTGGGGGCTATAATAATTATATCACGCCAGGTGCCGAAGGGGCTGCTGTTGTAGGAGGCGCGAATGGCCGTCTCCATGGCCCATTCGAGTTTGTCGGTGCAGGGTATGGCAATGCGACGACGGATACTGCTTCGCTGGTGGTCGCTGGCGTCTATAACACAAACGATGGAAACTACTCCGCCATTGTTGGTGGTCTTTACAATTACGTCCGGCCAAGTTATTCCTTCCTGGGCGGGGGCTACTACAACGTGATCGACCTCGGCGGCGATACCTCCGTGCTCGTCGGCGGCGCTGATAACCTCCTCAGCAATGGAAGCTTCAGTTTTCTGGGCGGGGGACTTAGCGATACCATCACCAGTACCCTCTCCGTTATCGTCGGCGGCTGCTTCAATAAAGTGCTTGCCACGAAATGGGGAACCATTACCGGCGGCTGCACGAACATAATCACGGATACCTTCGGCTTTATCGGCGGCGGCGCGCACAACACGGACTCTGCCTATGCCGGGACCATTACTGGCGGAAATGAGAATACGATCACAGCTAATGGCGTATGGTCTTCCATTGGAGGAGGGAGCTTTAATCTCCTGTCTCCTCTTTCTGCTGGTTTCGCGATTGACCTGAATGGCGGAATTTTTTATGAGGATTTCCCGCAGAGTGGCGTCTCCGTTATCGGAGGCGGCTCTCTCAATAAGGTGAAAGGTTCTCGCTCATTCTTGGGCGGTGGGCAGCAGAATACGATCGATTCCATCGGCACCTGCTCCGTTCTTGCTGGAGGATTTGAGAATGGTGTCGTAAGTGCCTTGGGAACCATCGGAGGCGGTTACCTCGACAGTATGTTCAGTCCGGGGGACTTCATTGGTGGAGGTTATCAGAACCGGGCTTCCGGGGAAACGTCCGCGATTCCAGGTGGCGACCATCTTATCGCACAAAGTTACGCGCAATTCGTGGCAGGAAGTTATAATATCGCTCAGGGATCGAGTACGCCAGGTTTGATCAAGGGAGATGATTTCCTTGCAATATTTGGGGACGGGACGTCCCGCGCCCGTTCCAATGCTGCAGAAATATCCTACAGCGGCCACATTATTGCTCACCATGATCTTGGGCACACAAGCGTACCCTCGACATATCCAATTGTCGGAGCAACCTATGAAGACAATACAATTATTGCCTGGGGCCAAGTGAGCGCAGCCGGAGGGTTACTGCACGGAATAGGCTACAAGGTGTCCGCGGGAAGTGTTCCTGGCACCTACATTGTAAAGCTTTTCGCGCAGGACTCGAAGGGCGATACCATACCGGCACTTTCGAACGTGTCGATTACGGCGAGCCTGATAAATAACGATACCACCGGAACAACTGGACAACCACCGCCGGACGGCGGATCCATTCTCGTTTGGGCAGGGGGTCTTCCTGATAGTGCGGTTTGCGGGAAGATTGTTGTGTCCGATATAGGAATTTTTGCCCCACCGAATCAAAATGTCTTCATTGTGCATACATACAATAGCTTTTGTCAGCAGGCACCGGAACCGTTCTACTTCAAAGTATGCGGAAATCAGTAACTACGCTATTAAAACGGACGGCCGAACCTCTCCATTGGAGGGGTTCGGTCCTCCTTGCGTTCTTCTTTGCCCTTCAATTTCTACTCCCCATAAATTCTCCAGCGCAATGGCAGCGAATTTATGCTGAAGCCACCAATGGTGTTGGGATCGGTGGTGAGACTAACATCCCATGCGTTTATTTTTTGAACCTTCCGGGCCCACCTCGAATTGGGTTCACTTATTCTGGCGGCCATACTTTTGATGATGGCTTACGTAAAACAACCGATGGGGGATTTACGTGGTTTAAGGTTCCTCTCCTTGGTGTGCCAATGGATTTCGCGTTCAAGGATAGCTTAACCGGGTGGGTGTCTCGAGATCTTATACCCACTGCGAAAACAACGGACGGAGGTCTGTCCTGGACCGGAAATAATGGACCGGAATGGGTTGGAGGAGGAGGTATTTACTTTGACTCGCTCTCGGATGGTCTCTTTACAGGTAATAATCCGGATAGCGGATGCCTTTTTTCATGGGACGAGGGTGAGACTTGGGTGCGGCAGAAGGATTTCGGATCCGACGGATTCGGAAATGGTTTCGCCTTCGTCAATAACGATTCCGGAATACTAACAAATGATGCACGAACATCTAAGCTTTATGATCCTACGTGGTGGTATCGAACAACGGATGCGGGCCACCATTGGCAGACATTATATATTGACAGCCCATGCTATCAGCCAGTAGGGATTTGGGGAACCAGCACTTATGTAGCCTGTACGATCTATGGAACGATTCTTCGCTCGACGGATAATGGCGATACGTGGGATTCGATCGCGGCATTGCCTGTGCCGAACCCGATAGGAAAGCAGTGGGGCAGCACAGCCGATGGCGGCCCAAGTAGTGGATGTATTGAGGGCGATTCGGCTGATTTGTACACCGTTACCGGCGATGGCTGCTATCATTCTACAGACTTAGGAATGACATGGAATTTCCTTTGTGGCCAGCCGTCAATCTACATGCTTCACGGCCGGTTTTATGCGAAAGATCGAAGAGTCTATATCCAAACAATTACGATGGATTCTTCGAGCGCGCAAGCAATTTTTGATGGTTCCTCTACCGCTTCTATTTGGTACCTCAACCTCGATTCCATGCAATACTTCCCGACAGGTATTGCATTACCAAGCGGCGCAAAGGGTACGACGGTTATTCCCGGCGCCTCGGTTACAG
>JAKAIL010000094.1 GCA_021825235.1 Bacteroidota bacterium
CCGATCTGCTGTCTCAGAAGACGAGCAGGTACAGCGCGAATATCATGACCAGAACTCCGGCCGTGCGCCGGATATAAGTGGCGACTTTAGACTGATCCGTCCAGCGCAGGTAGCGCTCGGTCGCTCCGACTATGCCGCCGGCAATTGCGATTATCCCGGCCTCGCCAAAACCAAAACCCCCAAGCAGCAGGCCTGCGTGTAGTGCATTCTTGTTGGCAACAGCAAGAACGACCGTCAGCACGGGTGCCATAAATGCGAATGTACAGGGCCCGACACCAATACCAAAGAACAATCCGAGTAAGAGCGCGCCACGGACGCCATGGATTGCAGCAGATCTCGGCAGAATTTGCCTCCACCGCAATGGAATGAAATCCAGCAGGTTGAGTGCGGCCAGGATTAGAATGACGGGGACCAAATAGTCCACAACGCCACCGAGATCGCCAAGCATTCTTCCCAAGCCCGCCGTCACGATGCCAATCACTGCAACGGAAGTGAGAATGCCTGCCGCGAACACGCTCGAAATCCCGAACGACTTCCGACTGCCACCTCTCGTCTTGCTGATGTAACCGATCACCAGCGGAATGCCGGATAGATGACACGGGCTTAGGAGCACGCTGAGAATGCCCCAACCAAGCGCGGCAAGCAATGCAATAGTAAAGCCACCGGCCATGGCATTCGTAAGCAAGGTGAATATGCGCTCAATCATTCGCCGCTTTGTAAAGAGGTCTTAGCCCACGATGAGCGAGCAACGTATCGATGTCACGCTCCGGATAGAAGCCTTCGTGTTTCGAGAATTCCTTCCCGGAACTATCCAGGAACACCTGAGTGGGAAGAACCCGAACTTCGTACTTCTCGCCTTGCGCCTCATCGCCCTTGAGGATGTTGTAAAAAATTACCGAAACCTGTTCGCCATAACGACTTTCGATAGACGCCATCACATGCTGCATTTCGTTACATGGGACGCAGCCAACGGAACCGAGTTCGACAAACGTGACTCGCGCTCGCGTTCTCTCCGGGGTGGGTGCTCTCCTCGCGTGGGTGCGACAGCCATTCAGCGTTGCCACAATGGCCACCCAAAGGAAGCAAATCCGAATGAAGTTCGAAAATTTCATCAGAATATGTAATTGAATAGATAACCCACCACCATGATGCCCGCGGCCACAATACCAACGAACGTGAAAATGAGCGGAAGGCGAAGCACCTTGCGAAGAATGATCGTCTCCGGCAGCGAAAGCCCGATGACAGACATCATGAAAGCGAGCACCGTCCCGAGTGCAGCTCCTTTTTCGAGCAGGGCTTGCACTACCGGAATAATCCCTGCCGCGTTGGAATAGAGGGGCACCCCAATGGCAATGGCGAGCGGCACGCTCCACCACGCGCTTTTTCCCATAATCGAAGCCATGAAATCTTGGGGAACCCACCCGTGAATTCCTGCCCCGACTGCAATACCGATAACGAGGTACACCCAAACCTTGCCCACAATATCACGGATGGCCTCAAAGCCACTGCGAATGCGACCCTCCCACGAGGGACAACTATCAGTCTGCTGTGACACTGAATGTAATTCATAAACCCAGGACTGAACATAATTTTCAAGATGTAATCGACCGATGATATATCCTGCCGCCATCGCGATTGCGAGGCCGGTCCCCACATAAATCATTGCGGTTTTTAGACCGAAGAGTCCGAAGAGCAATACAACGGCAACTTCGTTAATCATTGGGGCAGCGATGAGGAAAGAAAATGTAACGCCCAGCGGCACCCCGACTTCCACAAAACCGATGAAGAGCGGCACTGCGGAGCAAGAACAAAACGGAGTGACAATCCCCAGGAGGCTCGCCAGCACGTTCCCGGTGACATGCGAGTGCTTGCCCAAAATGGCTCGCGTTCGTTCGGGAGTAAAGAAGGTCCGAACAATGCCGACCGCGAAGACGACGAGAACGAGTAGCATCAGTACCTTCGGTGTCTCGAACAGAAAGAAACGAATGGCTTCTGTTAAGGGCGCTTCTTTACCCATCCCGAAAAGGCTACCCACTACAAAGTCCGCCGCAGGCTGCAAGAACCAGTACAGCGCGATCCAAAGCGGCAAGAGCAGCAGTGGCAAGAATATGAGTTTCCGCCCGTTCATGCCGGTGCGCCTTGCCTTGCGGCGAGTAAGATTTCCTTTAGGCGGCTTAGGGTCTGCACCTGCCCCTGGCTAATCACTTTACCATCGATGACGAGCCCGGGGGTTGCCAGGATACCGTAGGAAATAATGCGCGGAATGTCCTCCACTTTTTCGAGTGTGGCATTAAGCGATAGTTCCTTGAGCGCCTGATCGACGCGTGCAGTGAGCGTACGGCAGTTCGCGCAATTTGAACCCAAGATTTTGATATCCATAGTTTAATTCTGTCGTAATTTGAAGTCTTTTGGCATAACGGGTTCGTCAAATCGAGTACCAGTCCTTCCGATCAGCAAAATCGTAATAATACGATATTATCTCCTGCCAGAACGGAAAGATTTCTTAAGAGCCGCCATTAAATTTTTACTCATGGAACAGCAATCCGGTCTATCGTCGGAACCAATGAAACTAATCGTATTATTGCGATGTATACGCCACCATGGGAGCAACAAAAGCAGAAGAATTCACGCTGCGGGATAACCGCATCGCCCGCTATGCGAAGGCGCTGGGACATCCGGCACGCGTTGCCATCCTGCGGCTGCTTGCCGAGCGGCAGGCGTGCATGTGCGGGGACATTGTCGAGGAGCTACCAATCGCTCAAAGCACGGTATCGCAGCATTTGGGAGAACTGAAAGCCGCCGGGCTAATTCAAGGTGAGATTGACGGCCCCCGCGTCTGTTATTGCATCAACGAGAAGGAATGGACTTCGGCGCTTACTGTGCTCAACGAATTTTTTAAACTCCCGAAGGAAATTGCAGCAAAGTGCTGCTAATCTCCTTTACTTTTTATCGTACTAAAACGATTTACCTAATTTCAAGCGAAGGACTATGAATACCGCAATTTCGGCCCTAACGTCAGATGAGCAACTCAAATCGCTGGTACGCGAGAAATACCGCGAAATCGTAAAACAGGATAGGGATACAAACGCATCTTCCTGCTGCGGCGCCGGTGGATGTTCCACAGAGGTTACCACGATTATGAGCGAAGACTACACTTCGCTCGAAGGCTATGAACCCGGCGCTGATCTCGGACTTGGCTGCGGCCTGCCAACACAGTTTGCGATCATCAAGCCGGGCGATACCGTGATCGACCTGGGTTCCGGCGCCGGGAACGATTGCTTTATCGCTCGCGCCGCAACGGGTGCATCAGGCAAAGTGATCGGAATTGATTTTACCGAAGAAATGATCGAAAAGGCGCGTGCCAATGCGGCCCGCCTCGGCTTCAACAATGTCGAATTTCGTCTGGGCGATATCGAACACATGCCGGTCGGGCCAAGTCGGGCGGATGTCATCGTCAGCAACTGCGTGCTTAATCTGGTGCCGAACAAGAACGCTGTGTTCGCCGAAATCTTCCGCGTGTTAAAACCGGGCGGCCATTTCAGTATTTCGGACGTCGTCCTTGCCGGGAACCTGCCGCAAGCACTCCAGACGGATGCGGAGATGTATGCCGGTTGCGTAGCCGGCGCAATTCAAAAGGAGGAGTATCTCCAGCTCATCCAGAACAATGGGTTCCAGTGCATCTGGGTACAAAAAGAAAAGCCGATCGTCATCCCCAGGGACATTCTTCGAAATTACCTCTCCAAGGAAGAAACGGCAAGATTCGGTTCGAGCGAGTCCGGCATTTTCAGCATTACGGTGTATGCGGAAAAACCCGCCGCTGCGTTATGTGCGTGCGGCGGGGAGTGCTGACGGGTGCGGCAATCGTTCCCGCGGCTTACTGCGGCCCCTGGCAGAGCACCTGGCCCGATGCCGAGAAAATAGCTTCCTTGTTATTGTGGGGCTTGTTCAGATCGACGGAGTATTCCATCGTTCCATCCACAAGCTGTAACGACTCTGCTTGCAGACCGGGCCGATAGCCGGCAAACGTTTGCTTCACAGCGGCCCTCACCGTTGCTGGGATGCTCGAAAGTGGTACATCCTGCTCGCGCTGAACGTAATGTCCATTCGGCAAAAAGATAACAGAATACGCTGGTTTGCCTTTCGCGCGAATGGCGATATCCATCGCCGGTGCGCCACCACAGAGCGGGTCGTAAGTCGCGGCTGCGATTGCATAACCGGGATAGTACTTCGCAACGAAGGGATGCACGGAATCCGGTAAGTTATGAATGGAAACGTTCTTGGCATCGAATGCCGGAGCGCTTTGCGGCGGTGGATTCGGAGGTACCGCGGGAGGTGTTGTATTCACCGCATGCATAGTATCTGCGTGAGTCGTATTCGCAATCTGGGCTGCATTCTTCTTTGAACATCCGACAACACATAAAGAACAGAAGAGCACGGAGGATAATGCAATTGTTTTCTTCATAATGGTTATGGTTTGAGCTTTCGCACGTTGCAAACACAAAACTTAAATAGTGCCGTTCGTTCTCAACCAGAGGTATCTCAGCACGGAAGTTGTGATGAAATAGCTGATCAAACTGAACAGTAATTCACTATTGTCTCCGTAACAAAATTTGAATCCATGCCGTTAACGTACGCTTCGATAACGGCTACTCACCGAACATCGTTACCCCGATTTGAAACCGCGCCGGATTCGCACAACCTATCTTCCGCTTGCTGTCGTCCTGATGCTCCTCGCGGGCATCATGCCGCAATCTGCGCACGCTCAGCGCATACTCACGCTGGATTCTGCCGTGGCATTTGCATACACGCATTCGCCACTACTCCAGGCCGCGAATCTAAATGTCGAAGAGGCGCGGCTTGCGTACCGCGAAGCGGAACTGACGCCCTATCCCGCGCTCCGGTATAATGTAGGTGGATTTTATGCGCCTGCAGGGCGCAGTTTTGGTTACGATATAACCGCCACAAACGAGGGCCAACTTAACGGCCAGCTTACGATCGGTGGAACGATTTATAATGGCGGCGCTTACGGAATCGAAAAGCGACAGGCTGCGCTGGACGTAACGCACGCGCAAACCGGCCTTGCACTCACGCGCGAAGATTTGCGCTTCGATGTAAGCCAGGCTTTCCAGGAAGATCTTCGCGATAGAATGAATATAGCTATCGAGTCCCAAAGTGTTGCGGAACTTCAGACTTACCGCGATTTGGTGGACCGGCTATTCCACGGCGGAACTTCACCATATACCGATCTTCTTAAAACCGACGTGCAGCTTGGCAACGAACAAATTGCGCTCGAAAAGTCCAGATCCGATGAAATTCAGGCACGATTCGCGCTGGCATCCTTGATGGGTGTTTCGACGGATACTTCCTTCCTTGTTCAGGGTACATTCGATTCGGTATTCACTGCGCCAGCATTTGGCATGGGTTCCTACGATTCCCTGGTAACACTAACGATCTCTCTGGCAGAGAATGAACTCGAGCGCGCGCGGCTCGATATTGCGCTTGCCCGCGCGCAGGCCAAGCCGAGCATTGACGCCAATGTCGATGCCGGACTCCTCACCTCCATTCAAAACCTGACCGGCCCTCCTGACCAGCGTAATCCCTTCTGGGGAGCGTCCGCGGGAATTACTGTTACCGGCCCGATTCTGGACTGGGGATTGAATAAAACGCAAGTCGAGGAGCGGCAGGTCGTCGTGCAAATCCTGGAATCGGAATTAGCGCAGCAACGGCGGGTGCTGTCAGCGCAAATCACGCAATTACTGGTGCAACTTAATACATCCCGTGATCGGCTCACAGCTATCCGCACGAACCTGCAAAAGGCACGCGATACCTATGATCTTGAAAAAGCGCAATATGCAGTGGGCGGCGCGCTGGCTTCGGATGTACTGGCGGCACAACGGCAGATCGTGGATAACCGCCTCGCCGAACTACAAATCCTGAGCGACATTGAAAGTTACCGTTCCCAGCTCCGCCATTTGACGGCTGCGCCGAGTCCGAATACCAGTTCGAGCAATAGCAGTGCGAATTCTAATCCTAACATGAATAGTAAAAAGTAATATGCGGGAAGCGACCTATCGAATAATCCATCGGATGAATCAGTGGGATTATTGCTGGATTCTTGCTGCAACCTTAGTAATTTTTGGTTGTGGTAAATCGGAAACTTCTAAAGGTTCCGGTAGTGATGCTACCCATACCACGGCCAAAGTTGCGGTGGAGGCCACACACGTGATTATCGGGAACGTTCCAGAACAGCTCGTGGTGACGGGTACCACGGAGGCTACCCAACAGGAAAAGATCGTTGCCCCGATTGCCGGCAAGCTACTCGAATTGAACGGCCTGGAAGGCAGTTCTATTAAGGCTGGCGATTTGGTGGCACGAATACAGTCGAAGGAAGCGGTGTCTAGCGAGGAAGGCGCGCAGGTCATGATGAGCGAAGCACGCACGCCTGCCGAACGAGCACAGGCGCGCCGCATGATCGAACTTGCAAAGCAAGCACAAAATGGCATGACCGTCCGTTCCCAGCTTTCGGGTCTCGTCGCAACCCGCTCGGCGAATCCCGGAGAATTTGTTGCGGAGAATCAGGAACTCCTCTCCATTATTGCCGAAAGCGATATTGTTTTCGTGGCGGACGTTCCCCTGTTCGATATGCCGAAGATTCACATTGGCGAACCGGCTGCCATTGCGCTCCCTACGCTGGGTAATACATCGGCACCGATTGCCGCCCGTGTATATGCGATCAAGCCGCAGGCCGATTCTACGGGTCAGGCTGCACAGGTCATTTTTCAGTTCGAGCGCCTACCGGGCTGGCTGGTAAATGCGCTTCGAACCGGTATTGCGGGAACTGCTACCATCACATTCGATATGATGCATAATGTCATGCTCGTTCCCAAAAGCGCAGTTATCCGCAATGATGAAACGAACGTTCGCACGGTGGTTACCTTTGGGCCGGACTCGCTCGCACACAGCATAGAAGTTTCAACCGGTCCTGAAATGGATAGCCTCGTTTCCGTCAACAGCGATTCCCTGAAGCCAGGCATGAACGTGATTACGGTAGGTAACTATGCGCTTGCCGATTCTACGCATATTACGCTTGTGAGGCCTGGATCTGAGGCCAGCGGAACGGTACCGGCCGGGAACTCAGACACCCCATCTTCTGCTTCCTCCACCAAACCAGGAACGTCTTCAAAATAACTGCGATGGGATGAGCCTTTTCGAGCGCGTCACACATCACCGAAAGGCGATTCTGTTCACCACCGGCCTTATGGTAACCGGTGGGATTCTCGTGATGTTTTCTATGCCTGTGGGTCTGTTCCCAGATATTCGCTTCCCTCGCATCGTCATTAATGTTGCGAACGGCGAGCAACCAGCAAACCAGATGCTGGTCCAAATCACAAAGCCGATAGAAACAGCGGTAAATGCCGTGCCCGGAATTCGTCTGGTCCGTTCGATCACCAGCCGGGGATCCGTGGAGATGGATGTCTTCCTCAATTGGGGTTCCAATGTCACGCAAACGATGGAACTTATACAGGGCGAGCTGGGCAATATCCGATCGCAATTACCCGCGACGGCCAAAGTCTCGGTGCAGAAGATGAATGTATCGCTCGTCCCCATTGAAGGCTATAGTCTTACCTCCAACACGATGTCGCAGGTAGAGCTACGCGATCTTGCACTTTATACGCTTCGCCCCGCCCTGCTGCAAGTTCCGGGCATTGCTCGCGTGAATGTCACCGGCGGAAACATTCGAGAATTTTGGGTCACGATCGATCCGCAAAAGCTCCTCTATTATTATCATCTGAACATCGTTCAGGTTGATGATGCTATTGAAAAGGCCAATTTGGTCGCTTCTACCGGCTTGGTCGAGAATAATTACCACCTGTATCTTTCGTTAGTAGATGGGTTGCTGCAGAATTCCGATAATATAGGGAATGTCGTCGTCACCACTGCGGGCGGCGTACCGGTTCGCGTTCGCGATGTAGCAAGCGTCACTCCGGCAGTGCAGGAGCAATACATTCGGACAACGGCCAACGGTCATCCTGCTGTCCTGCTGGATATTTTTCGCCAACCGACCGGTAGCACGGTCCAGATTGGTCTCGCGGCAAAGAAGAAGCTCGAGAGCATGAAGTTGCCTCCGGGCATTCATTTCCGGAATTATTACGACCAGTCGGGCTACATCGACCAATCCATCGCAAGCACTCGCGATGCGATTCTCATCGGAATTATTTTGCCGATGCTTGTCCTCTTCGGATTTCTTCGGAGTTGGCGCGTTACCGTGGTACTCGCAATCGTAGTTCCCGCAACGATCGCCTGCACGTTCATGGTCCTGGGCGCGATTGGCCAGACGATCAACATTATGACCTTAGGCGGAATAGCCGCAGCCATTGGGCTAATCATTGACGATTCCATTATCATCATCGAAGATATTTTTGCCCATTTCTCGCTCGGGCATTCTAAGGACACACGGTTTGCCTTTACCTCTTCCGCCCGCACTTCACTCCGGGCGCTCATGCCCGCCATCATCGGCTCGACAGCCAGCACGCTCGTCATTCATATCCCGCTCGGATTTATGGGCGGTCTTACCGGCGCGTTTTTCCGCCCGCTTTCCATTACGATGGTTATCGCGCTTATTCTTTCGTTTGTGTTTTCCATTACGCTCTCACCGCTCCTCGCTTCGCTTCTGGTGCAGTACAAGGACATCCGCAATGAAACCAGACGCTCTAAGGAGCCTGGACGCATATTCGGACGCTACAAAGCCTCAATGGACTGGCTTATCCGGTACCGATGGCTTTCGATTCCTATTATCCTTGCCATTTTCGGCGTAACGTACCTACTTTATACACAACTCGGCAGCGAATTCATGCCGGAAATGGACGAAGGTGGTTTCGAAATCGAATACACTACGCCACCGGGAACTTCGCTGGCGGAAACGAACCGAATGCTCGAAACCGTCGGTGGGATTTTGCGGCGAACGCCGGAAGTGGAGTCCTATTCGCGGCGAACGGGCTCCAAGCTAACATTCATTCTTTCCGAACCAAATACGGGCGATATTCTCGTTAAGCTCAAGGCTAACCGCAAACGTGAAACGGAGGACGTGATGAATGCCATTCGGGACAGCGTGCATCGCGCGGAACCTGCTATCCACACGGAATTCGAGCAGGTGTTAGAAGATGCCATTGATGAACTTTCTAACAGCCCCAAGCCCATCGAGATCAAGCTCTTTAGCGAAAATGTTGCATTGCGCGATAGCACGGCAGCGGAGATTGCGCGCGCCATCGCTAATGTTCGTGGCGTAACCGATCTATTTAATGGAATAGTGATTTCCGGGCCATCGCTGGTGTTTACCATTGACCCGACAAAGGCATCGTATTACGGACTCACCACCACGCAAGTCCAACAGCAACTTGAAGCAATGATTGAAGGGAGCGTCCAATCGAGCGTCCAAATGCCACAGAAACTGGTGGGGATTCGCGTCCGCTTTCCACACCCGTATAAAACGGACGCCGATTCTATTTCACAGATTTCCCTTACCGGCGCAAGCGGCGAACCGGTTCCCATTGCAGCCATTGCAACGGTTCATCGAACGGCGGGTCTTCCCGAGCTGGACCGTGAAGGTTTTCGTTCCTACGTCGCGGTTACGGCCCGACTTGACAATCGCAGTTTGGGAAAAACCATGGCGGATATTAAGCGACGTATTGCCGGGCTTCACATTCCTGCCGGAATTACGATTCAATATGGTGGAGTCTATGAAACAGAGCAGCAATCGTTTGCAAGCCTTACCATTGTGGCAATTCTTGCATTATTGCTCGTTGCCCTCGTTCTTCTGATTGAATTTCGGGAATTTAGCGCCGTGATTTCCATCATTGTTGTAACGCTGTGCTCAACGATTGGCGTCATGTTCGCACTATGGATAACGGATACCACGCTCAATATATCGAGTATTGTGGGAATGATAATGATTATCGGTATCGCCGGCGAAAAAGGAATTTTTATCATGCATTGGTCCAAACATCCGGAATTGTCGCACCTGGGAACGAAGGGTGCTCTCCTCGAAGCTATGCGGCACCGTGCCCGACCGGTGCTTATGACGTCCATTGCCGCCATTCTTGCGTTGCTCCCACTGGCGCTTGGTTTCGGCAACGGATCGCAAATGCAACAGCCGCTCGCCATTGCCATTATCGGAGGCTTCTTAGTTGACAGCCTCTTGCTTGCCGTATTGGTGCCCATGCTTTACATACTCCTGCACGGTGAGCACCAACCCCACTTGTCAGTACGTATCCAGGGAGCCACGGCATGAAGCAATCAGCCATTATCCGTTCTGATCACGCTGGAACCCTGAATCGCGTTTTCCGAATCAGCCTGTGGCTGAAAGGAATCGACGGCGCGTTCGAATTGCTCGGTGGAATTCTTTTTCTTTTCGTCAAGCCCTCCACCATCGGAGCGACGGTGCGGTTTCTCACGCGTCACGAAATTGCGGAAGACCCTCATGACCTCGTCGCAAATTTCCTCCGGCACACCGCAGAACAGCTTTCGGTCAACAAAGAACTGCTCGCCAGTGTGTACCTGCTCGGGCATGGCCTTATCAAAATCGTTCTTGTGTATGGGTTGCTCACGGGCCGGAAGGGTATTTATCCGTATGCCTTCCTTTTTCTGGGGCTTTTTATCGCCATAGAAACTGCGCGACTTATTGAATTTTTTTCATTCGGGATTTTAATACTCATGCTGTTTGACCTCTTCGTTCTTACGATGGTCTGGCTGGAATATCGGAAATTACAATGAGCTTTATCGAACAAGTCAAGCGCCACGAGAAGGCCATCCTTTTTAGTGTGGGCCTTCTAATTGCCGGCGGCGTCCTACTGCTTTTCTCCATGCCGGTCGGGCTGTTTCCGGATATAACATTTCCGCGTATTGTCGTGCTGGTCGATGCTGGGGAAATCCCGGCCCCACGCATGATGGTGGAAGTGACGAAGCCAATCGAGGCGGCGATCAGCGCGGTACCCGGCACTCAGCTCGTGCGCTCTACAACAAGTCGCGGCTCAGCGGAAATCGATGTGTTCCTCAACTGGGGTTCCAATGTAACGCAAATCATGGAGCTGATCCAGGGTGAGCTCGGAAATATTCGCTCCACACTCCCATCTCAGGCGAATATCACTGTACAGCGCATGTACGTGTCAGTGTATCCGATTGAAGGCTATAGCCTTACCTCGAAGACGGTTTCGCAAGTGGAGATGCGCGATCTCGCGTTGTACACCATTCGGCCTGCGCTCCTGCAGGTACCGGGCGTCGCCCGGGTACAGATCACTGGCGGCGAGCAGCGGGAATTCTGGGTAACGGTCGATCCACAGAAGCTCGCCTATTATCATCTAGACATCCGCCAGGTAAACGATGCGATTAAGAAGGCCAACGTGGTTGCCGCCACTGGTTTGGTCGAAAACAATTATCACCTCTATCTTTCATTGGTCGATGGACAATTGAAGAATACGGATGATATTGCAAATGTGACCGTATCCACACAGGGCGGCGTTCCGATTCATGTTCGCGATCTCGCCACCGTAACGCCCCAAATTATGCCGCAATATATTAGAACGACAGCCCATGGACGTGAGGCGGTTCTCTTCAATGTTATGAAACAACCAACGGGCAGCACGGTGGCAATCGGACTGGCCGTCCAGAAAAAGCTGGCAAGCATGAAACTACCTCCGGGTGTTCGCATCGAAAATTGGTATGATCAATCCGGCTATATCAATAATTCGATCGCAAGCACACGCGATTCGATCATCATCGGCATTATTCTCGCGATGATCGTGCTTTTCCTATTTCTTCGAAGCTGGCGCATTGCGCTTGTTCTTGCTATTATAGTTCCAGCCACGATTCTCTGTACCGTCGTCATCCTCGATGCGTTTGGAGAAACCATCAACATCATGACACTGGGCGGTATTGCCGCCGCCGTGGGACTGATCATCGACGATTCTATCGTGATCATAGAAAATGTGTTCACCAATTTTTCGTTACAGAATGCGCGAGTCAGCTCGTTCATTTTCCTTCCCGCGGCGCGCGCATCGATTAAAGAGCTTTTGCCTGCCATTATCGGCTCTACAACCAGCACTATCGTCATCAATATTCCACTTAGTTTCTTAGGGGGTATTACGGGAGCGTTCTTCCGCCCGCTTTCGATCACGATGATCATTGCACTCTTGATCTCGTTTGTCTTTTCTCTGACATTGGCGCCCATTCTGGCCTCCCAATTTCTACGTTTGAAAGATATTAAGCGAGAGATCGCGAAAGAACAAAAGCCGGGGAAGATTTTTTACGGCTATCAGAAGCTCATGCATGGCCTGCTACGGTTCCGCTGGGCATCGATTGTGATCGTACTGGTTCTTTTTGGTGTCACCTATTTTATCTTCTCTCAGGTGGGAAGCGGATTTATGCCCGAGATGGACGAGGGATCCTTTGTCCTGGATTATGTTGCTCCGCCGGGAACTTCCCTTACAGAAACTAATCGCATGCTCATGAACGTGGAGCATATTCTGATGAACATTCCAGAGGTTCAATCCTATTCGCGCCGGACTGGAACTCAGCTTGGCTTTTTTATTACTGAGCCCAATACGGGGGACTTCCTAGTAAAGCTTAAGCAGAACCGGACCCGAACTACGGACGAGGTGATCAATGAGGTCCGCGAAAAAGTTCATAACGCGGAACCTGCACTTCAAATCGACTTCGGACAATTGCTTTCCGATATTATCGGTGATCTTGTAAACAGCCCGTCGCCTATCGAAATAAAATTGTTTAGCGATAATATACCCTTGCGGGACTCCACGGCGGCCCGCGTCTTTAATGCGATCAAAAACATTCCTGGAGTTGCAGATCCCTTTAACGGTATTGTGATATCCGGACCTTCGATCATATTTACCGTTGATCCCGCTAAGGCATCCTATTTTGGACTTACGACGACCGACGTGCAGGATGAGCTTCAAACCATGATGGAGGGTTCGGTGGAATCCAGCGTGCAGATGCCACAAAAATTAGTAGGAATCCGAACGCGTTTGCCCGGCTCATATAAAACAAGTCTGGATTCCATCTCGCATATCATGCTGACGGGAGTGAATGGTGTGCAGGTTCCCATCGGCGCGATTGCAACGATTTCTCGGACCGCGGGTGAAGCGGAAATGGACCGGGAAGGATTTCGCTCCTATGTCTCCGTCACCGCGCGTTTGGAAAATCGGGACTTGGGTAGCACGATGAAGGACATTCAGGCAAAAATGGCGACCATTCACATCCCATCCGGCATCCAGGTGGAATACGGTGGAGTTTATCAAACGCAACAGCAATCGTTTCAAAATTTGCTAATGGTCGCGATTGCAGCCCTCCTTCTGGTCTTCCTGGTACTCCTCATCGAATTCGGTGAATTCAGCGTACCGGTTTCCATACTCTTCGTAACTCTTTCTTCGCTCGTTGGAGTTATGTTCGCATTGTGGATTACGGGCATGACCATCAACATATCGAGCATGGTAGGCATGATTATGATCGTTGGCATCTCTGCGGAGAATGCCATCTTTATCATCCACGAAGCAAAGCGTCCGGAACTGGCGCGACTGGGCTTGCGCGGAGCGCTCATCGAAGCTGCACGCCACCGGGCCCGCCCGATCACGATGACGAGATCGGA
>JAKAIL010000095.1 GCA_021825235.1 Bacteroidota bacterium
TCCGATCTTGCGCCAGGTTCCAGGTCATGCCATCCGTCGATTCATACAGTCCGGCACCCGAGTATCCATTCATTCCGACGAACAAATGCGTTCCGCACGCAACGAAAGGAGTAATGGCGCCAATCACCTGAAGCTGCACGCTATCCCACGTAATGCCACTATCGCGTGACATGAACATGCCTTGACCTTGATACCCGAGGACCAACACGTTGGCATCGCTCGAGGCAAGTCCTGTAACCCACATATTTTCGGGCAGACCAACGGCTGCGGGATTCCAACTTTTTCCACTATCGGTCGAGCGAAACATGCCGCCGCCATAGGTGCCGGCGAAGAGCATCGTGCCAGAGCTGGCGAGCGTTGTAATATCGGGATAGGCCATCGTACCGGTGGCAAGCCAGGTGTGGCCATTGTCTGTGGAACGGAAAACGCCTTCCTGGCTCGTTCCCGCATAGATATCAGAGCCAAGATGGGTGAAGCAATTGATTTCACCGCCATAGGGGCCGTTCGTTTGGACCCATTGCGCGCAGGCATTTGACATGTGTAATTGAATCGCCCCAAACATGAGCGCGAAAAGGACGATAAAGAGTTTCATGGTAACTCGAGGTTAGTGAAAGTCAATAGCTATCTTATGGAAGGACGGAACCTTTACCATGCTGTAAATAATTCCGCAGCCTGAGGCACATCCGGCCAAGCACGATCCTCCTGAACGGCAAGCGGCATGGGACGAAATGTGATCCTTACCACATCGCCAGCGATGTGAACGAGGACTTAATTTATCTTTGTAGAGATAGGGGGTGATTTCTGGGATGTTGAGGAACTTCCGTCTATTCATGAAGTTTCTTCATGAATACAGAACGCAATTGAGAGTCCGCACTTGCCAAAATTGCTTATTTTAGGCAATTTACCGAAATGCGCGCGCGCATTTCGTATCTTTGCCGGGTTCTATGGAGCTATCCATTGTCATCGCCGTCTATAACGAGGAGGCTGTTCTCGCCGAATTGGAGCGGAGGCTTACCGCCTCGCTCCAGAAGATTGGTCGCTCCTACGAAATCGTGCTGATCGATGACGGTTCCCGCGACCGCTCCCTCGAAATCCTCCTCAGCCTCCGGGATAGCGATCCGGAGCATATTCGGGTCCTCAGCTTTACCCGGAATTTCGGTCACCACATAGCGCTGACCGCCGGACTGGACGAAGCCCAGGGCGATGTGATCGTCATGATGGACGCCGACCTGCAGGACCAGCCGGAAGAAATTCCCAAGCTGCTTCGAAAGCTGGACGAAGGCTATGATGTCGTGTGGGGCGAGCGGGAGACGCGGCAGTTCAAGTGGTATAAGAATTTTACGAGCTGGCTCTTTCTCTGGCTGATGAATAGCGTGGCCCGCTCCGAAGTGCCGCTCGACTCCAGCATCTTCCGCGCCATGCGGCGGGACGTTGCGGATGATCTTCGCCGCCTGCGGGAGAAGGCCCGCTACCTTCCGGGGCTGGTCCGCTGGCTGGGATATAAGCAGACCAGCGTTCCGGTCGAGCATGGTAAGCGGTTTGCGGGCGAGACGAAATATTCCTTCTGGCGGCTCATAAAATTAGCGCTCGCCACCGCAACGAGTTTCAGCGCCGCGCCGCTCCAGCTTGCGACGGTTACCGGCATGGGTATCGCGGCTTTGGCAGTGCTGGCCGTTATTTATGTGTTGATCCGCAAAGTACTTGGCGCGTATTCGGTTCCCGGATATGCCTCCGTGATGGTTGCGATTTTCTTCTTCGCGGCGCTACAGCTTATCGTGATTGGATTAATGGGCGAGTACATCAGCCGGATCTATCGTGAAGTGCAGGGCAGGCCACTGTATTTGCTGCGGGACTTGGCGGGGGTCCGGGGTCCGGGGTCCGGGGTCCGGGGTCCGGGATCCGGAGTTCGGGGTTCTGCGATCAGGAACCGAAGGCTTTCGGAGTTTTCATTGGAGGAGCGGAACGGGCTATTGGCTGCTATCGCGGAGGATACGCATTTGCCGATGGTGCGAGTGTTTGGAACTCATGATCGGGCTGCATTGGCGCAGTATCATTTTGAAGCATGGGCAAAGAGCAACCCCTCTGTATTCCTCGAAAAAGATGGCAGTCGAATTGCGGCAATGGCTCTACTAACAGAATTGGAGTGGGATACGGGCATTTTAGGCATTCCATCAGCCAGAGTGCTTTATGCGAATGCCTCTGGTGGCGCAGTAGATGCACGTCGGATTACTACTCTCAGAAATATTACTGCAAAGATAACGAGCTTTGCCCGTGAATGTGGAATACAGCTCGTCGATGCGCGAGTTTCGAACGAGGACTTGTTCGTGATGCGCGCCTTGGAAGCAGAAGGTCTGCATTTAGTGGACATGCTGGTGACGCTTGGTGCGGGGCGAGAAAAGATCGGACGTGTCCTGCAAAGCAATCCGATCGATCGCCGAGAGGGTTGCCTGGATTTTGGATCTGGACTAACCATACGTCCGATGCAGAATTCGGATGAAGCCATCCTCGCTGAACTCTCTTACGATTCCTACGGTGACCACACGATGATCCAGGACCGGTTTTTCCTGGAGCCTTCCATTTCTCCGGCAACAGCGCAGGCTGTTTTCCGGGAATGGTTCTTGAATCTGGCACATAGACACGGCCAGGGAGGTACTACGGTACTGACGGCGGAACTTTCCGGAAGCGTTGTGGGCTACATTGCCATCGAGCCGATGGCGGAGTTTGCCGGCACTGTGTGGTGGAAGGATTCGCTCAACGCGGTAGCGCCCGAAGCACGGGGGCGCGGCGTGTACCGAGCATTAGTACTCGCCGCCCTGGATTTTGCCAAATCTCAAGATGCTGCGGGCCTCATTACCAAAACCCAATCTTCGACGTACCGTGTTATCAATACCTGGCTGCATTTGGGAGGCGATGTTCTCGAAAGCGCCGCAACGCTACATTGGACTAATTAACCACTTCCCGGCCCCCACCTTCAAAAGGCGGGGGTGGAATTTCAATAGTTTTATTTGAAAACAATCCTCATCACCGGCGGAGCCGGATTTATCGGAAGTAATTTCCTCGAATATGTATTCCGGAAGTATCCGGAATACCACGTGATCGTTCTCGATGCCCTGACCTACGCGGGTTCCCCGGACAATATTCCGGATGACATCAAGTCCTCGAAGCGGTTCGAGTTTTGGTACGGGAACGTTACTAACGGTGACCTGATGAGCCAGCTGGTGAGCCGCTCGGATATTGTGGTCCACTTTGCGGCCGAAAGCCATGTAGCCCGCTCGATTTTCGATAACCGAATCTTCTACGAGACCGACGTTTTGGGAACTCAGGCGGTTGCGAATGCCGTCTCGCGCAAGAACGGCATTGACCGCTTTATTCACATCTCGACGAGCGAGGTATATGGCACGGCGCTAACCGCACCCATGACGGAAGACCACCCGCTCAATCCGCTCTCGCCGTATGCGAGCGCCAAGGCCGGTGCAGATAGGCTCGTCTATTCCTACATTGCAAGTTATGGGATTCCGGCCGTAATACTTCGTCCGTTCAATCAGTTTGGCCCAAAGCAGCATTTGGAGAAGGTCATTCCGCGATTCATTACCAGCGCTATTTTGGAAGAGCCACTCACGGTCCATGGAACGGGTGGAGCGATTCGAGATTGGCTGTATGTAAAAGATACCTGCGAACGTATCGATAAGGTAATGCACGCACCCATCGAGACGATTCAGGGAGAGGTTTTCAATTTAGGCTCGGGTTTCGAATTAGACGTACTGAGTATTGCACGACTGGTGCTGGATATCCTTAAGAAGCCCGATGACCTTATCTCTCACATCGGGAACCGGCCGGGCCAGGTGGACCGGCACATATCTTCTACGGCGAAGGCCAGCGAACGGCTGGGTATCGGACCAGGCCGGCCCTTTGAGGAAGGGCTTGCGGAAACCATTGCATGGTATGCTACCCATCGATCTTGGTGGGAGAAATTGCTATGGATGCGACATGTGCCCATTATTACCGAAAGCGGAAAGGTGGAGTATCACTAAACGATCGCCTGTGATCACGGTCCATGACAGATGAGCAGGAAGCTTTGAATCCAGGGCATTTGGGATCTCCTTCCGGAGATGCCCCGGATAATGCTGTGCCTCCGGTTCCCCATCTCGACACGATGCACAAGAAGAAGACCCTGGTGCTTTCCTTACCGGAGCGGCTGGAAGGACTTGCGGCTGTTGTATTGGTGATTGCCGGGCTCATTTTTCTTGTCATGAGCGGCCATACGCTCTATTATTTCCCAGCACCGGATAGTTACCGATGGTACGGAGACGAAACGCAGACGTGGATGCTGCTCGGCTGGAAGCACCTGATTGCGCACGGCCGAATGATCGTACCAATAGCCCTCGAATCCATGTTGCTGAAAGCACCGGGCCTGCTGTTGGGCTCAGCCTGGTGCTCGGCAATTCTGTATGGTATTCCACAGCTATTATTCCCTCCTCATTTCGATCCCGTATCGATTGGTCGAACAGTAAGTTTTTTGCTCGGCCTAAGCTGTATATTCTTAATAGCTTTCGCTGCCTATCGCTTAAAGCTTTCTGCCTCTCTTACATCGTTTGGCATTGTGCTGCTCCTTACAACACGAGCTTTTACGTTCGCGACGCACAGTGCACGGTATGATATCATCACCGGTTTCGCAATTCTCACGTTCATCGCATTCTTTGCACTTCGGGTAGGGACCGCATTTGGGGACCGGCCTCGGCGTGGGGCTCGCTTTGCGTTTTGGTTCGGTTTCGTTTCCATATTGCTGGCGCTCACGGTAAGCCCGCATGTTGCCGCTCTTCTAATCCTGCCAACCATTTTTATAGCATGGTACTTCGGCTGTTTTGAAAAATGGTCGAACGTGTTCCTGCTCGTGTTCGGAGCGGCGCTCGGGTTTGCCCTGCTGGCGGCGGCGTATATGGCTGCTAATCACGAATTAGTCATTTTTGGAATGGCGGCGGGCGATAACCAGGCACATGCCTATCTCGAGCACCTACCCATTCTCCATGTGTTCTCGTGGTCGGCACAAAGCCATCAACTTGGCGCGAAGCTGTATTATCTGTGGCATGAAGCGCCGCCATTTGTTATTGTGCTGCCGCTCATTTTGCTTTCAGAGATCCTCCTGCTTATTAAAAAACAGCGCCATGCCGTGACGCTCTTTTTGACGATTTGTCTATTTCTCACACTTATCGATGCGGCTCTGTTGCAAAGTACGCTGCCCTACTATCTCATCCATTTCCTTCCACTTGCGGCTCTTACCTTCGTGGCACATATCCAGGAGTGGACAAAACTCTCCTTCATCAAACCGATTGTTGCTATTGCCAGCTTCGTCGTGGCGCTGGAGATCTGCGTCATCTGGCTTCCGGAACTAAGTAATGCCGGACACATGGGTAAACGGCTTGGCGATGCAAACACCGCCGCGGTGCAGGCCGCGATTGAATTTGCGAGCCGCAACTGGATAGAAGGTTCCAAAAAACCGCTCATTCTTGCACAGGGACCAGCCGTTCACGAGCTTCTTCGTGATCCGAGCCTGAACGTCATGAGTGAAGCATTCCTCTTTTTTCCAGTTCGTCAGGAGCCAGTGGATTCCATCTTACGCGATGCCGGCGTACAATATATCATCGACTACGATAAGCCCATGACGCCCGCGTACGAGCAAGCCGTGCATACGTGGAAGCCGATCTTTATGCGCTCCGGGCCATTATTGGACCGTACACTCAATTATTTTCACGATACCACAAGCGAACTCGATACCCTTACGCTCTACGAACGGGATAGTACGCCGTAATCCCAACATGAACTCGCCCTCGATTCCAGTCTTCAACGAACGCCGGCGTCCAGATCGCCGGAGCTGTGCGTTCGCAGTTGTTGCGGCCACGATCATTCTTTCGGTTACGCTTTTGTTTCCACTGGGATTCGATAACGATGTCTATGAGTCCATGGCGTGGACGCTGTATGCCTATCATGGCCTCCCTTATATTGCTTCGTGGGATATGAATTTCCCTGGAATTGTTTTTGTACACTGGGCAAGTATCGCATTGTTTGGCGCAAGTGATTTTGGGTTCCGGCTGTTCGATTTTCTCGTCCATATCGCGATGGCCGCTTTTTTTTACCGCGTGCTACGGCACTGGCTTTCGCCCCGTGCGGCAATATTTGGAACCCTTTTATTCGCACTCTATTACGCCGGTGGCGAGTGGGGGCTCTATGGCCAGCGCGATACGTACGCATCGTTCTTCTTACTCGGTGCTCTCGCATGGTTTCTGCCCCTGCGAGATCATGAGAAACGAGTTGATGTATATGGCTTTGCGACCGGGTTGTTTTGCGGCGCAGCATTGCTGGTGCGTCCCACGTATGTTTTCTTTGGTGTTTCCTTTCTGGTGCTCCTTTGGAGCGCTGCAAGATCACCTCGAACGATTATGCTTTATCTCGGTGGGTGTATCCTTCCGCTGGCCGCGTTCTTAGTTCCCTACGCGTTTGTTCCTAATGGCATTGCGCAAGTGTATGATTCGGTTGTGCGTTTTAATCTCGATGTGTATTCCTTCGTCCAGGTGCCCGTAAATCTCTGGTCGAATGGCCGAGCACCGATTTACCTTTTCGCACTAGCCGGAGCAGGATTCGCTTTGCGTAACAGTTCGCGGCGGGAGGTGTTACTATTTCTTCTGCTTGCGGCCAGCGCAATTCTTTCGCCGATAATCATGGGGAAATATTTTCTGTATCATTTCGATCCGTTTGTTCTCCTTGCGATTGGATTTGCAGCATACACATTTGATATCGTGATCGGGAGACGCTCCGTAATCTGGATACAGAATGTGGTTGCGGGCGGCGCGCTTCTGCTTTTTGCCTATTTTTATTACCCGCGGCACATGATAAAACTGTTCTGGGGTAAGATGGCAACAAGCTCTGCGCCGCTCGAGGCGACATACGAAGCGAGTTACCCACAACCACAATTGTATGGCTTGCGCGCGCAGCAAGAGGTAATAAACTTTGTGAATAGGAATCTTATGGCAGACAAACCGGTGGAGTATGTCTCGCTATTCCCATCGTTGCGCTGGCGCTTAGCGCGTCCAGAGGCAACAAGGTTCACCACTGTTTTACCCATTGCCAGCTCCACCATTTTCGACAACGTTCCATCTCCTGGTTTTATCATTGATTGGCAGCGGGAATTTTCAGATTCGATTCAGCAGGAACGGCCTACCTTCCTTATCACTTCAAACACGAACGTAAGCTGGCCCTTTGCCCATGCAACGGCTGATTCGGCACTTCATTCCATCCCAGGATTCGATCGAATGATTGCAGAACGTTACCGGCTCGATACTGTAATTCAAGGTTTCTCCATTTATCGCCTGCGCACGTGAAGAGCGAAAAGTACCTTAAAGCATTGGCACATCTGGCTGGTGGCGCTTACACTGCGCTGTTCCTGTTTTGTGCCACGCTTCGGCTGCTCTATCCCTATGAAGTAGAATGGAACGAAGGCGCCGTGCTCGACCACGCCATTCGTGTTCTTCATGGGCTTCCAATCTATGCCGCACCATCGCTCGACTTTGCGGGCTTTGTCTATACACCGCTCTATTATTATGTCACGGCGGGTGTTATGGCAATCGGTGGCGTCGGCCTTTGGGCAGGACGGCTGATCTCAATCCTCGCGACTCTGGGAACTGCAATCCTCATTAGCATTATCGTTTATCGGGAGTCGAGAGACTCTCGGCATAGGCGATTCCTTGCAATTTCTGGCGCGATGCTATATCTCGCGTTTTATCATTCCACTGGCTTTTTCTACGATATCGTCCGAATGGATGCGCTGGGCGTGTTGCTGGCTGTTGCAAGTGTGTATGTAGCTCTCTATTTAAGAAAAGGTTACATAATTGCTGCCGTTCTTGTCGCGCTTGCCTATTTCACAAAGCAGCAGATGATTTTCGTCTGGCCGGGGTTAGCAATCTACTTTTTTCTTCGGCGTAAGAGCGAGGCTGTTGGGTTCGTGATCGTATCGATTGGAATTCTTTTGGCAGGAACGGTAGCAGTGAATTGGGCGACGAACGGCTGGTATCGCTTCTATACCTATACGATTCCAAGCACAAAAGCTGCCGCACAATTTTCCTGGCTAGCGGCACTGGACTTTTTCCCGAATTCCATGCTTGGGACTTTTGGGCTGTTTACTATTGTGATTCTGCTATCGCTCTTATTACACAGGAATTGGAAGGCTAACCACAAGTTCATCGGAATATTGATATGTGGAGGATGTGCGATGCTTTCGGCATCGCTCAGCCTTGGGAACCCGGGAGGATATGCTAACGTGCTTATGCCGCTCGTGGTATTCTTCGCGATGCTACTGGCCATTGGTATAGGATCCGTGGAAGTCATCATTCCTGGCTGGACTTCTCTCGCTCCCGTGCTCATGATTATCGCATATTTGGCGTTGGCATTCAATCCGATGGGAGAAATCATGCTTTTTGCCAGTCCGAGGCAGCGCGAAGCTGGGCAACAATTTATTGCCAAGCTCCGCGAAATTTCCGGTGATGTCTGGATTCCATTTCACGGCTACATCGGCACGCTGGCAGGCAAACCCACGCACGTACACTTTATGGCAATGAACGACGCGCTCGTTCCAAAAGATGCGCGAAGCTTGCGGTTCCAGCAGGTAATAGATTCCTCGCTTGCGGCCCATTGCTTCAGCGCGATTATCCTTGACGAGGAGCGCGTCTTTGGCTGGGATTCTATTCCTCCGTACTCACGGGATGGAAAAATCTTCAGTGAGCCGAATATCTTTCTTTCACGTATTGGTTCGGCCCCCACGCGTCCACAATATATTTACCTGCCTTCGAAATGACCGTGCGCACAAAGCCATATTGGGGGGGGATCACCACCATTTTAGTGGCCCTGATTGTGCTCGTCATCATCGATCAGGTGCGCTATCTCTTCGTCTATCCCGTTCCCGATACGGGAATGTGGTTCGGCGATGAAACGTGGACCATGCTTACGCTGCGAGACCTTGCCACCAGCGGTGTAGCGCGGGTTCCCGAGGCCATCGGCTCATCTCTGGCTCATTCGAACGGGTTCATCAATGGAAGCGTCTGGCTTTCCGGAATATTATATGGTCTGCCGGCGGCTCTGTTTCGATCCGTTCTCTCGCCGGTAGCAATGGGCCGGATCGTTACAATGCTGCTTGCGCTAATAAGTGTAGTGGTTGTTTACAGGCTTACCAGGTCGCTTCAAACCTTACCCGATGCTGCACTATTAGGGATATTTGCGCTGGTAACATCACCGGCGTTTTATTTTTCCAGCCATTCCGCACGGCTCGATATGGCTACCGGCCTCGCTATCCTGCTATTTTTTTGGCTGCTCCTGGCTGCCTTTGATGCTCCCTTTGATAAGCAAGTGCGCTTTGCATTTCTGGTCCCTGTTATCGCAGTGATTTCATTAGCAGTGTATGTTCACGTTCCCGCGCTTATTGCGATACCGGCACTGTATACACTTTGGCGGACTGGTAACTTGCGAACCCTAAAAGGTGTAGCAACAGCGTTTGCGGGATTTGCTTTTGGCGCGATTCTAATGGTGGGTGTTTATTGGCTTTCGACCGGTTCCATCAGCTTGCTGGGCTATGGATATAATCAATATTATAATGTGGCCACCTCGTTGCCTGTCCTGCATCTGCTTTCCTGGCGAGTGCAAAAGATTAATACAATTGACAGGCTTATTCAGGTTTGGGATGTGGCGTGGCCTATTGTTATCGCGTTGGTTGCAGGAATAGTTACTCGCATAAGAACAAAAGCACCCTTATCGCGCCGCGAGCGTTTCTTAATGATTAACACGCTGCTGCTTCTGTTCTCCTGGGGGCTTTTTGGTGGTCCCGCGGTCTTCTATAATATCTATGTACTTCCGGTTACCACGGTATGTGCGAGCATCCTTCTGATGCCTGCGCTCCCCCCAACCGCATTGGACCCGCCACGTGGCGCGCTACTCATTACTCTCGTAATTCTCCTTGCAGGATATGCTGTCCTTCACCAGGAACGTTTTGGTGCAGTTGGAGCGCGGCTTACAACCGAAAACGCACGAGCCATTCACGCGTTGATCGATCCGGTTGCTTCGGCGGTCCGTCCACCGCTGGTCCTGACGGATGAACCAGCAATAAATGTGATGGCCGGCGATCCGAACGTTCGGCTTATGACTAATCATCTTCTGCTTTTTGGATACGAGAATTTACCACTCGACCAGATTTTGAAGGAGCACCACGTAAATTACCTTCTTTTGTATTCTACCGTCCGCTGGCATAGTCCGTTTCGGCACCTTGCCGATTCCTTGTATGTGCTGCAGGCGGAACGAACCGGAACGCTAACGGACCAGGCCCGGACTTACGAGAATCCCGATTGGAACGAAATAGATACGCTTCGCCTCTATAAGGTTCAGTGACTTCGCCCAGTACATTCCAACGCGTGGAACGCGTGGTGGCCATCCTGCTTGCCGCCCTGATTCTGGTTGTGCTATTTCTCCAGGCGCGGCTGCTCTACATTTTTCCGCAGCCGGACGGCGCGCGCTGGTGGGGAGACGAAACGGGCCAAATGCTGGAACTTCGGACCGAATTGCAGGGCGGTGTTGCCCGACTCCCCACAGGCTTGGGATCGAGCGTAGCTGTAACTAATGGCCTGGTTCGAGGAAATTCCTGGCTCGCCGCAGGCGTCTATGGAATTCCCGCACTCCTCTTCTCAAAAACAAGCGACCTTGTGACGATTGGTCGTACGGTAACTTTCGCACTCGCGCTCCTTGTTCTTTTTACGATGTTTGCCATGCTTCGCTCGATGCAGGTCCCACGGTTTCTTGCGCTCGTTACGGTTCTTCTGTTCGTTTCAACGCGTAGCTTTTTCTTTGGAAGCCATGTGGCCAGGTTGGATATTGCAGCCGGGCTGGCATTGCTCCTGCTTGCCTGGTATCTTGCCGGGCGATACCAGCGCTACAAAGAAATGCGTTGGATGCCATCTACACGATGGTATTTTGTCTATGGGGTAATCATCGTTTTGCTGGCAACGCTTTCAATTCACTTGGTGACCTTGATCGGGATGCTTTCGCTGTATCTGCTGTGGAGATTTCGCGCAACTCCTTCCGCCATTTTTGCGCTTGCCGGAGGCGTTGTTTCCGTTGCGGCCATTCTGCTTTCGGTGTATGCACTCTCCGGTGCGCCCGTTTCCATGTTCGGGCCTTCTGCAGGACCTAATCAGTTCCAAAGCGTGGCGGGTGGTTTGCCAATCCTGCGACCCTTTTCTCGATCGGTTCAGGTCGCGAATATTTTGGAACGGTTACATGGGTTGCTTAGTGAAGCGCCAGCCTTTTTGGCGCTGCTTGCCCTCGCATTGGGCTTCTCGGTTATTCGGCGGCCACATAATCCTATCGCAGCCCGCGAGCGGTGGATTACCGGCGCTGCGGTGGTTGTAGCGATTGCCTGGCTTTTATTTCAGTCTCCTGCACTCTATTATTACGTACAGGTGCTGCCGCTCTTTATGGTTGCACTCGGCCTCCTACTGGGAAGACGCCGATTCAATATTGCCTCCATAGTTGTAACTATTCTCGCCGGATTGGTACTTTCCTTTTTTGCGATCCGGGACAGCGCTCGGGCAGCAACACTTTCCCGGGCGATTGCCAGTAATAATCATGCGGCACTCGAGTCGGTCGCGCAGATCATCAAGCATGATTCTGGTGTGGGAACCCACCCCATCGTGCTGGCGCAAAATCCAGCCATTGCGTGGATGGAACAGGACACGAACGTTCGGCTGATGACAGCGCACCTGGTAAGCTTTCCAATCTCGAATGCGCCTATTGGGCAAGTGCTGAAGCAGCTTGGGGTAAGGTATATGCTGCTTTATGCTCCGCAAGATGGGAATACGTATTCCCTCGACTATCATGTTCTGCAACCTATAGCAGATAGCGAAGGGGCCATTCTCTTCCGCAGAGTCGGAACGCTTTTCGATGTTCATCGCGATTATTTTGAGCGGAGTCAACTGAAGGATACTTCTCTGATGGACACACTCATTTTGTATAGGCTTTCATCCATTGCGCGATAATACTTCGTCTTCCACCATAGAACCATCTCCCGGCCAATCCTCCGCCGAGGAATGGATCTTTCTTGCGCTCCTCTCGCTTGCGGCGCTCATCGTAATGGTCGAATTGCTCTCGCTCTATTCCACGCCGGTCCCGGATTCCTACTTGTGGTGGGGGGATGAAAGCTGGCTGATGATCGAGTTCCGAACGCAAATACTGACTGGGATTTTTCAGCATCCGTATGCACTCGGCTCAAGCCTCGCTCATGGAAGTGGCATTGTTTTCGACAACATGTGGGTTCCGGCAATATTGTATGGCATTCCTGCGGTACTTATTTCACCCCAGACGATGGACATTGTTCTATTGGGCCGTACCGTTACTGCCGTCCTTGCATTCACCTTACTTCTTGTTCTTTTTGCGATCGTCCGTAAGCTAACTCAGGACCGATTACTTGCGCTGTTCAGCATAGTGCTGCTCGTTACCTCGCGATCGTTCTTATTTACGAGTCACTCTGCCAGATATGATATTCTTTCTTCACTTGCTATCATGGTGGGCATTTATGTTTTGCTTCGTATAGTCGAACAGCCTTTGCGCCATTGGCATGCTGCGCTTGTTGGCTTCGTACTTGCTGCCACATTGTTAATTACCATCCACGTTACTCTGGCGCTTTCTCTGGCGACGCTTGCTACGATGATTTATCGCGGGAAAAAGGATAAGTGGATGGGAACCCCAGCGTTGTTTGTCATTGGTGGAATCTTATTCCTTGTGCTGTTAGTGGGAATTACGGCGCTGCGAAGTCGGCCTGTCTTTGGTAGTCTTGGCGGCGCGTTTGCGCTCAACATCCATGATATACCCGGGTTGCGATTATTTTCGCGCTCGGTACAACTGGCCAATTTGCTTCAGCGATGGCATCAGTTTGTAGAATTTGGCTTGGGATACATAATCGTATGTAGTGCGCTCGTTTTGTTCCTTGTCATACAAATGGTTCGGAAGCCGAGCGCCCTGCAAATAGGCCGAAGGGCGATTTTACTTTTTCTTGTTTTCGTGTGCTGGTTTGAACTGGAAAGTGCCGCTCCGACCAGCTATCTGATTTACGTTCTGCCGGTGCTCGGCCTCGTCGCCGTGCTTGCACTGGAACAGCTTCTTCCGCTCACAATACGCACCTGGGCTATCGCGGCACTGAGCGTGGTTCTTGCTTTCATAGCCCTTCGTGATATGCCGGGGCCGCACGGGAAAGGGTATGAGCTAATGTCCGAGAATTACGAGGCTGTCGGCACGGCGCTAAGCCAGATTGAAGATGCGGATTCCAATTTCCATCCGTTAGTCCTAACGTTCAATCCGGCGGTGCACGAGGTGCTTCGGGATACGAATGTGCGATTGATGACAACGAACTTTGTTGAGTTTCCGGGCGGCCAGCACAGTGTTGCTTCTGTTCTTCATGCACATCATGTGGACTATGCGCTCGTTTATTTGAGTGCGATCAAGCCAGACTACATGCGCGAAGTTGGTCCCATTCTTTCGGCACTCGATACGATTGGGACGCCGCTTTGGGAGCGCCCCGGATATTTCACCGATA
>JAKAIL010000336.1 GCA_021825235.1 Bacteroidota bacterium
ACCATTGGCACGCTTACGTTCCAGGTGTATCTCACAGATTCCTCGGGAACGCCGCTTGCGCTCTCGGATATTTCGTTCCAAGGGACCGCGAATCTCCCCGCCGATTGCATCGCCAGCGTGGATAGCTATGCCTCGAATTTTACCTATCTTTATCACTGTGGAGATATTACCATGCAACATTTTCTACGCTCGGGTGTCATTAATACCGGAGATCAAAACTACCCGAACCCATTCGGTTCGGGGACGAACTTTACCACAACGATTCCGTTTACCACGACAGCAACGGGGGTTGCAACGATCCGTATCGTCGATGCGAAAGGGAACCTTGTGATGAAGGAAGACCAGAACGTGAGCTATATTGGGCATCACTTCTTCTATTTCACGGGTAAAGACTTGCCTTCGGGCACCTACTATTACCAAATCGAATTCCCGAAGGGCGTGGTGATCGTGAATCGGTCCATGCTCCTGGTTAAATAATCATTTCATTCTGAAGGCCGCGTGCGCTTGGTGCACGCGGCCTTCGGCCTTTTGGAACTATTGCCATGAAGTCGATGAAACGCATTCCAGCCTTCTTTCTTTCGTTCACGGTTGCGACCGTGTTCACCACCACAAGCTTCGCACAGCCCAGCGCGCATTGGAAACAAATTGGGCTGCTTACCACCATTGGGGGCGGAGCCGTCGCCGGGACAAGCGGCTACTTTTGGAATGCAGAGCATGGATTGGTGGGAACGGTTAACGGCTCGATTTTTTATACAATGAATGCAGGCGACACATGGCAGCAAAGCGCAACACCTATCGCCTCTGGTTTTGCCTTCATGACCACGATCTACATGGAAGATAGCTTGACGGGCTATGCAGGCGTGTACTCTTATACTAATATAATTCCCGCGCTTTGGAAGACTACTGATGGTGGAGTTACTTGGGCTTCTACCGGTTATATGTCCGGTGGCCCGCTTGGCTCCGATTTGTCCACAGGTGTTACTGATATTTCTTCAACGCGGTCGGGAAACCTGATCGTGCTTTCCTGGAAACGCAATCTAAATTTTCCAAGCGGCAACGCGATGGCGATTTCCTGGTTAAATTCTTCAGAAGGAATTATCACGACCGAAGGGAATGACAGGACAAATAACTATATTACCAAGGATGGCGGAGGGAATTGGAATCCAGTCGCAATAAGCCCTGCGGAAGCGTGGGGCGTTGCCGGCATTCCTAAATGGAAATCCTACATCCTCGCCCCGGAAGGCGGAGGACCAGGTGCCCATCTTTACGCAGCAAACATTTATATTCTAAACGCAAATGGAACAGCGTGGGTCCCAACTTCCATGACCGGTAGCTGGACCGGAGATGTCGAGGCCGGACCGGCGGTTGTGTACGTTCAGGGTAGCAATGGCGCTCCTCCGGGTGGGGGTGGAGGATACCTTCCCACACCAGGCCTGTATCGCTCGACGGATACCGGTCGCACCTGGGTGAGCGTTGGCGGGCCATCCAACGGTGTCGATACCCGGTTTTGTGTGACCGGCTGCGATGGCAGCGTTGTCGTTGCCTTCGACGATTCCGGCGGTGTGTGGGAAACCACCGATGGCGGCGATGGTACGCTGGGCCGTTCGGTTCCACAGCTTAGTTCCACCTCGCTTACTATCGCTGCCAAGCGGTGTGAGCAGAATACGAAGAGTCTTACGCTTGAAGGATTCGAATGTAATCCCTTCGTGCTGGATAGCATCTCGTTTCTCGATTCTACGCTCCTTCGTTCTGGGGCTCTAAGTCTTGACAGTTTGCCTACCCTCCCGGAAACATTCGATTCCGGCTATGTCGATCTTATTAAGTTTCGTTGGAATCCATCGGCATACTTCACGCGGGACACAACGGTTACGGATTCGGTCCGGCTATCGTATCTCGATGGGGCCTCGGGAACTTACCGGGATACCGTTCTTGTGCTTACACTTTCGGCCCAAGCCCCGTCGCTCGCGACCAGCATCCCAACAACGCTAGGTTTTTCATCCGTCTCCACGTGCGCGTTTTTGGACAGCACGTTTGCGATCGTGAACAATGGTTGCGATACCATTCATCTCGATAGTACGGTATTGAAATCGAACGCCTTTAGCGTCCTAAAGGCGGATAGCATCATTCCGCCCGGTGATACCGGCTATGTCTCGGTGCATTACCAGCCTTTGGGAACCGGTTCGGACCAGGGAAATATCTCGGTCTATTTTCATTCAAACGATGCTCATGCGTTTGACGTGACGCAGCTTTCCGGAACGGGCGTCCAAGGCTCGGGCGTTTTGGCCATGCGCAGCACGTCCCTACTGGCTGGCAGCCTTTCCTTCTGCTCGGGCGATACACTGGTAACAGATACGCTCCGCAACCTGGACTGCGATACGCTCGTCTTAACGGACCTGCATTTAAGCGGCGACACGGCCTTTTCGCTCGTTTCGGTTCCCGATTCGCTACTTTTGCCGGGAGATTCGGCAATCGTTACCATCCAATTTGCGCCACGGCTCAAAGGTCCGCACGCGGCAATGCTTACTTTCCATGAACGGAATATCGTGAACGATCCCGGCCACGATACCACGGTAACCATTTCCGGCTTTGGACTGGGCGGCCCGACCGCGCTCTCCGCCGACACCACCACCCGCGATTTCGGCGCGCTCTTCGCCTGCGAATCCCGCGACACCACGCTTTGGCTCGCGAATCCCGGCTGCGACACGCTCACAGTGGACACCGCCATGTTCTCAAGCCCAGCCCTTTCGTCGCTGACGGCCTTGCCGTCCCTGCTACCCCCCGGCGATTCGGTTCCGGTGATCGTGCAGCTTGCGGCAAGCCCCACTAACACGGTGGGAACCGTAACGTTTTATTCGAATGCCAATTCTGGCTCGCCCACGGCCACCGTGCCGTTCGAAGCCACAATCATGCGGCCCCTGAGCCTCACGCTCAGACTCAGTCCGGCGGCCGCTGCCCATGCCGGA
>JAKAIL010000337.1 GCA_021825235.1 Bacteroidota bacterium
ATAGCGCGGGGAAGAGACCGTCCGGCTTGCTGCGGATTCGAGGGTCCATTTAGCGAGTCACGTTCCCACTTTTGTGGAATTCGCGGAGCAGGTTGCCACCTGCGAATATTTGGTTACCGTAGATACTTCGATCATTCAAATCGCCGCCGCCGTTGGAATTCCCATGGTGCTGATGTTCAAGCCGATGTATGATGAGCATCCGTGGACTCCGGTAGGCGTTCCGTTCGAATTCTATACGCAATACCCCGCGCTTTCCGCGCTTGAACCGGAGCCGGTGCTCGAACTGTTCAGCAGACTTATTGGGATTTATACTAAAATGATGAATGATGAATGTTGAATGATGAAAGAATACCGCGATGGTAGGGGATGATTTAAGAAATCGAACAAAGAAATATGCCTTGCGTATTATTCGACTTTGCCGTGCAATACCGAAGACACTGGAAGGGCAAGTAATCGCACGGCAACTCATTCGGTCTGGAACCTCGGTCGGAGCGCATTTTCGCGAAGCGTTTCGGGCAAAGTCCAGGGCGGATTTCGTCAGTAAGATTACCGGAGGCTGCAGGAACTGGACGAAAGCTTGTACTGGCTTGAGTTGCTCATCGAAGCGGATATTATGCCATCGGAAAAATTGATTCCTCTGTGCAAAGAAACAAATGAGCTGATTGCAATCTTTGTTACGCTCGTAAAAGGCAAGCGAACTAAGAAGTGATTTCATCATTCTACATTCATCATTCTACATTCATCATTTAGCATATAATGCTCCTCCGCCTCTATCGCCGCCTTTTACCATTCGCGCGACCGTATCGCGGGAAGATGGTGCTCGCCTCCATCATGAATATCCTAAGCAATGCGGTGGGCAGCGTAAATCTGCTGGCGCTGCTGCCGATCGTTAGCGTGGTCCTGGGCGATCAAAGTATGACGACGGCGGGCAGCTCCGCGCCGCCTATTCTGCAAAAGTTCACCAATCTCTTTATAGTCCGCAATGGCGCCGGGGCGCTCGACACATTGGTTCGCTCGAACGGATTTGCGCCTTCATTTTCGTTACCTATGCGCTCAAAAATATCTTTCAGTACATTTCGGGGTATTTGATGGCGCTCGTCGAGAACGGCATGGCGCGCTCGATTCGCGATACCGTGTTCGAAAAGCTTTCGACGCTTTCGCTCGATTATTATTACGATCGAAGGTCCGGGCAACTGCTGAGCCGTCTCACGAACGATGTCAATTCCGTCAACAGCACGCTTTCGAGCAGCATTATGAAGATCGTCGGCCAACCGGTGCAGATTGTGATGATCCTGGCGACGATGATTATCATCAATGCCAAGATGACACTGATTTCGATCCTTATCGCTGCGCTAAGCCTTTATTTAGTGCGGATGTTAGGTGGAACGATTAAGCGGATGTCCCACCGGTTGCAAAATTTGCAGGGCGATATTCTAAGCGTGGCGCAGGAAATGGTTTCGGGAATTAAAGTCGTGAAGTCCTTCGGCATGGAACGCTACGAAGTGCGCCGCTTTAAGAAGGAAACCGAGCAGCACTATCACGGCAGCCGCCGGTTGGCACGCATACGGCTTGTTTCCAGCCCGATCAACGAAACGCTTGCCACGCTGGGCTTTATCGGAATTCTCTGGTTCGGCGCTACGGCAGTCTTTGCGCACGAAATGACGGGCAGCGGTGTGATTTATTTTCTTGGCGCGCTCGTCTCGCTCATGCAGCCGGTAAAATCCCTTTCGGAACTAAACAGCAAGCTCTATGAAGGCTCCGCCGCAGCGGAAAACCTCTTCGCGATTTTAGATGCCGAGCCAACCGTGAAACCCGGGACTGCAACTGCGCCCCGCATCATTGACCGTCCAATCGTTTTCGAGGATGTCACCTTCCAGTATCGTTCCGCCACGGAGAATGCGATTAATCATTTGGGTCTCGAAATCTTTCCGAATGAGGTCCTCGCCATTGTGGGACCGAGCGGCGCTGGGAAGACGACACTCGTGGACTTGCTCGTCCGCTTTTACGATCCCACGGCCGGAAAAATACTTCTGGGCGGCCGCGATATTCGCGACTACGATTTCGAAAGTCTTCGCGCGCTCTTTGGCATTGTGACGCAGGATACGCTTCTCTTCCACGATACCATCCTGAACAATATTGCGTATGGGAACCGCGATGCTTCGACCGATATGATTTACGAGGCTGCCAAAGCCGCGAATGCGCACAACTTTATCCTGCAAATGCCGGATGGCTACGATACGATTGCGGGCGACCGGGGCGTGCGGCTCTCCGGCGGCCAGCGCCAGCGCATTGCGATTGCGCGCGCGCTTCTCAAGAATCCGCCCATCCTCATTTTCGACGAAGCCACGAGCGCGCTGGACACCGAAAGCGAAATGCTCGTGCAGGAAGCCATCCAGAATTTGCTGCACCACCGCACGGCCGTGGTGATTGCCCACCGGCTTTCGACGATCCAGCAGGCCGACCGCATCGTGGTTATGGACAAAGGCCATATCGTGGAAATCGGAACCCACGCCGAGTTGCTTGCCATCGAAGAGGGGCTGTATCGGCGGCTTTATACGATCCAATCGCGAGCGCGGACGGAAGGTGTAATAACTATTTAAAGTTATGAATGGACGAACTATTTCAGAAAAAACGGGATGGATTCTGCCCGAAGAGCCACCACCGCATCCGAGACTAAAAGGATGTATTGTTAAGTACGAGGATTGCTTCACCCCAACCTATTACTATTGGTCCGGGAAGCTTGGAATGAGGACCTATCCTTCGCGCAAGCAGTGGGAAGACGTTGTTATCGTACAGGCGCTGTGGGAACGCGAATGTCTTCAGGCGGGAAAGTCGGCGATTGGCTTTGGCGTAGGAAAGGAACGGATGGCCGCGCTCTTCGCGAGCTATGGATGTTCGGTGCTTGCAACCGATCAAGTGCTTACTCCGGCCTCCCAAGCCTGGCAGGACA
>JAKAIL010000096.1 GCA_021825235.1 Bacteroidota bacterium
TTCCGCTGATTCATGCTGATTCCGCTGAAATATTCTCGATTCCACATCAAATCACACATTGAACGCGTAAAATCAGAGTTTCTGCTTAGCAATACGAACTTGCATCCATTTCAAAATCCTTCAGCGTCAGCATGAATCAGCGTAATCCAGGTTCTGATTTTAAAGCCGGCTACTGTGCTATCGTTGGAATTCCGAATGTCGGGAAGTCCACACTGCTGAATGCGCTGCTTGGAACGAAACTTTCTATTGTCACCCGAAAGCCGCAAACCACGCGAAAACGGGTGCTGGGCATTTATTCTTCCGATCGGGAACAGATTGTATTTCTCGACACACCGGGTATCATGCCGCGCCCGACGACCCTTCTACACCAGACGATGCTAAGGGACGTTCGCCGGTCCTTCGGGGATGCGGATGTAATACTCGTCCTCGCCGAAGCAAATGTATTAGCGGAGAAAGCATTCCCTTCCTCGTGGGATGAATATATCAAAGCGGCAGCGGGAAAGACCATGATTCTGGCGCTTTCGAAGACAGACCTTTTGGGAGAAAAGAAGGCTCTCTTTCCAATCCTTCAGGCGTACGGCGATCGAAAGGAATTCTTGGAGATCATTCCACTTTCCGCGAAAACCGGTTATAATCTGAAGGAGCTTGTCGCCACGCTTCGGAAGCATTTGCCAGCCCATCAGCAGCTATTCGATCCGGAGCAACTAAGCGACCAGCAGGACCGGTTTTTTGTCGCCGAATTCATTCGGGAAGCAATTTTCCAGAAGTTTAAGGAAGAGATTCCCTATTCCACGGAAGTGCAAATCGCCGAGTTCAAGGAGCGGCGAGCAGGGAAGTGGTTTATCGATGCCAATATCATCGTCGAGCGCGATTCGCAGAAAGCGATTCTTATCGGCAGAAATGGTGAGGCGCTGAAATCGCTTGGGACAACTGCTCGCCGGGAAATCGAACGCTTTCTCGCGATGCCTGTTTACCTCGAACTTCATGTGAAGACCAAACGCGACTGGCGCCAGGATAAACAGGCGCTGGCTGAGTTTGGTTATCATGAGTAGCAGTTTTTATTGTCTTATTCCCATCGCATGTTGGGCTAAAGACGATTCTTTTCACCTCGATGCCAGAATTCCTCCCTTTTATTGCCACGCGATATAATCCATCGCGGGTACAGCTCGAAAATGTCACATCGCCTCCATACGATGTGATTTCGCAGGAGTACCGTGACCTTCTGTACGAACGCGATCCACACAACATCATTCGTCTCGAATGGAACCGCGATTCTGACCCTTATGGCACTGCCACCCGGTTTTTCCGAGAATGGAAAAAGGATGGCATTTTAAGGCCTGACGAGCGGCCTGCATTTTATGTCTATCGCCAAATATTTCGAGTTCCAGACGGTGGGGAAATAAGCCGCTCCGGAGTTATCGGAAGAATTAAACTTAGCCCTTATTCCGAAAAGGAAGTGCTGCCGCACGAGCGCACCCATGCGGCGCCAAAGCAGGATCGGCTCGCGCTCATGGAGCACTTGCATGCGAACATTTCTCCCATTTTCGGACTGATTTCCGATCCCAGCTTCTTCTTCGATGAGACGCTGGAGATTGCGACAGCGTATGCTCCGCTTGCCGATGTAGAGGAATCGCTCCCAGCAAATGGATGTATCCGGCATCTAATTTGGCGCCTTCCGGACGAAACTGCAGAGAACAGGATTTCTCAGCTTGTTTCGCATTCGCCGGTCATTATTGCGGATGGACACCATCGGTACGAGACGGCTGTGGAATTTCATAAACGGCACCCAGAGATTCCCGGGGCGGAACACATGATGATGTTCCTTGCCAACCTTCATGCGGAAGGAACGGTCATACTCCCGACGCATCGGCTTCTCTTTGGCTTGGATAACTTTAACCAATACCATTTGCTAAGACAGCTTGCAGCACGGTTCGAGCTGCTCCCATTCCACAGCCGCGAAGAGGGAATTGCAGAACTGGAGCGCGATGAGTCCGCCGTTACACTTCTCGAGTTCCCGGAAGATCCCCGATGGATGCTTGTGCGGGATTCGAATCCGCAGGAACGTGATTCCTTACATCTGCCCGCTTCTCGTTTGGAGGAAGATATTTTGATTCCTATGGCTGGCATGACGCGAACACAAATCGACGCAAGGAGCAACTTGCTCTATCCGCATACCGTGCAGGAGGTGGATGAAATCGAGGAGTCGCAGCTGTGGAACGCCGTGTTTTACTTGCGGGCAGTCCGGCCATCGGAGATGCAGCGCGTGGTCGAACACGGCGGCTTTATGCCGCAGAAAACAACCTATTTTTATCCCAAGTTGCTGACGGGATTGGTGATGCACGAATTCGGGGCACAATAGCTGCCACATCCCCCCAGCCCCCTCTGTAACGATTGCCCTCCATTTTCGTATTTTTGCATTCAATATTATGTCGCAAAAATCCTACGGACTCTTAAACGGCAAAAAAGGCATCATCTTCGGCCCGCTCGATGAAACGAGCCTCGGCTGGCAAATCGCGCTGGCAGCACACCGGGAGGGCGCGAAGCTTGCCATCAGTAATGTGGCCGTCGCCCTGCGGGTCGGCTCGACCACGGAGTTGGCGAAGCAATTGGATGCTCCGCTTATTCAATGCGACGTATCCAACGATACCGAAATCGATGCCTGCTTCAAGGAGGCGAAAGAGAAGCTGGGTCCGCTCGATTTTTTCGTGCATTCCGTCGGAATGTCCCAAAACATACGGAAGGAAGTGAAATATGAAAATGCGAAGCACGATTGGTTCCTCAAGACGCTCGATGTCAGCGGCCTTTCGCTTCATCGGCTAATCCAGGGGGCGCTCAAGGCTGATGCTATGTCCGATGGCGCGAGCATCGTGGCGCTGAGCTACATTGCTGCCGAACGGACGTTCACCACGTATTCTGATATGGCCGATGCGAAGGCACTTCTCGAATCTATTACCAGGAGTTTTGGCGCACGGCTTGGGGCAAAGAAGATTCGCGTCAATACGGTGAGCCAATCGCCTACGCCAACACGGGCTGGGACCGGTATCGTCGATTTCGATAAGATTTACGAATTTGCCAATTTGCTCTCGCCACTCGAAAATCCCACTGCGGAAGAGTGTGCCGATTATGTCATTACGCTGCTCAGCGATTTGACCCGCAAAGTCACTATGCAGAATCTCTTTCACGATGGCGGCTATAGCTCGATGGGCATGACCACCGAACTCTTGCACCTCATTCACAATGCGATTGGCAACGAGGCGAACCTTCGAAAGGCCGGGTTTACGCAGGAGCTAATAGAGAGAGTTAAAAGCTGAGGAGTGGTTTTCCGAGCAGGGAAACCCGAAGGCTTCTCATGTGTTCTTAGGACTTTACTATCCAAAAGGACATTCCTCTGCGAACATTCATTTTAGCACTTCTCGCCGCCTTCGGCATCTGCTTTTTAGCCACCGGGACGCGCGCCCAACAACGCGTTTATTTGCCGAACCAGACTGGCCCCACGAAACAGCTTACCGGGCCGTACTCGAGCACCACGCCGAAGCTCCACTTCGAATTCCCGTTTCAGATGATGTGGGACGATGCTGTGCTTTTGTCCGCCAGGACCGGGAAGCCGGCGCTCGCGTTCGATCTCGATCTCGTGACCGATCCAAGTATTAAGCTGGCGAAGGAAGTTATTGCAAGTAAACAACTTCAGGCGTTTATTCGAAGCCATTTCGAGCCGGCGATGAATGATTTTGCTGTTGATCCGCCATCCATTGTTGGGCTGGACAGCCTGCGAAATCTTGGTTGGCGTCTAACCGGCCTCGAGAAGGACTATATGATTTCCGTTCGGCCCTCCGTGATTGTTATTGGCCCAAACAAGAAAGAAATCGACCGAATCGTATTCCCCGAAAAGCTCGATGCCAGCCAGCTCGAAGCCCGCTTGAAGGACATTCTCGCCGGTCGCAATACGATCGGTAGCGAGGACACCGCCTTTTGGCGCGATACAACGTCCGTCGAAAAGCGCGAGCACCTCATCACCATGTTCGAGGAGCGCTCGAAATACGATAGCGTGCTCTATCATCTTTCCGTTCTGGCTGCTCGCAAAGACATGCCGGAACTTGCCAAAACTTCGGCGTTGCGCTATGCATGGCTTCGGCTTCAGGTGGAAGGAAAAACCGCACCGATCGAGCACTTCATCTCCACTTTAGGCCGCGATCCAAAGGACAGCTCGCTGCATTATGAGATTCTCCAGCGTCTCCTCGATCATTTTAAGCACTATAAGATGAACGACAGTATCTCCTCTATGTACGAGAGAATCATGGCGTTTACCGGCCAGCGGGACCCCGATCTGCTCAATGATTATGCCTGGCAGATCGGTAACTATTCGAAAGATATGGACCATGCGTATGCGCTGATCAATGAGGCCATTTCAAAGAAAGCTCACGATCCGGACTACTACGATACCCGCGCGCTCATCGATGGCAGGATGCAACGCTACGATGCCGCCATTCTCGATGAAGATACAGCACTCCATTACGCCGAACCGAACGACCGAAGTTACTTCGAAGGGCAATTGCGCGATTATAAGATGCTCAAAGCCGATGTGGAAAAAGCCGAAGCCGAACGAGTGAAGAAGCCAATGGGCAAGAAGTAGCCGAGAGCTTTACTTGTTGCGCACCTGGAGGGACTCGAACCCCCAACCCTCGGTTCCGAAGACCGGTACTCTATCCATTGAGCTACAGGTGCTTATTTGTACCGTAACAAAGAAAGAATTTGCGAGGTGCCTGCCTTGAAACCTATTACTGAATGGTCATAATGAACCATTATTAATTATGCTGTTAACTCCTTTATTGGCAAGGATTTAAGGCTTACCCCCCCCCAATTCTTTCCAGAAGAAAGCCTTGCGGCCAAGTTTTAATTTTTGTATATTGGTAACACATACGAGTTGCCCCATCCGAGCCTTGCGCGAAGTTCATCCACCAGCGAGACTTTGCCGGCCTCGACAACTCTCAGTTCTTTCTCATGGCGAATCCTTCGCCCGGCGAATTCTCGCCACGGTATAATAAATAGTTGCAAGCGGACGAGGGATCGTCCACGATGATCGCTCATTGCTGATGAGCAATCGTCCAGGTCCGGGCTTTATCGGCCAACAGTTAGAGTGTGAGCGAAGCGTTGCGGCTTCGCTCCCGTGAGGTTCAATGAAAAAAGGGAGACAGTGAGTGCATCACCGTCTCCCCAAAATCACCGGGCCGCACACCCCACGTGTCGCTCCGGCTTTTCTGCCGGAGTTCGCGCGTGGCATTTTGACAAATGGGCGCGGAACGCTTCGGTGACCCGATGTAACACCGGGATAACCAAAAGCTCCCTGCGTCCGAAATAGTTCGTTAACTTAAACATAACATACTTATGAGACAGAAGCATATTTCAGACGCTTTCACGAACCGCTCCTGCGGTTCGGACGTGACGATGTCAACCAATCCGGGCACCACCGCGGCCCGACGGAACTCGCGGGATATTAACTTGCTACTCGCACGACTCAGCACGACCGGCACTCTACGGAAATGGAGTCATGCGGGCGTTATGCCTTTAGCGGTGGCGGCGCTGATCGGGGCTTTTGCTGCCGGGGTACGGGCACAAGCCATCAACGGCCAGAAACAGACGCCTAACGCCGCGGCGGTTTATAGCGCAGGCACAGGCTATAACTGGGTTCCAAACACCGACCAGGATCCCATAACGGCGTCCCAATGGTCTGCATCGAATGTGGGAACACCGGTTATAAGTGCCGCGCCCTCCGACACTCGACGCGGAGCCGACCTGATCAACGATCCCAACAGTGAGTCAGTCCTCGCAGGCGGTGACATGTTCACCGTTTGCATTGACATGCCAGGCGACGTGAAGCAGCCCATTCAAATGCACTGCAGCGATGCGGCGGGAACCGCGGAATACGTGCAGAATTATCAAGGCGTTACGCTGTGGCGGCTTAATACGACGACCGGTGCCGTCGAGGCCGGGCCGTATCGGTTAGATAGCCACGTAGGTATCTGCTCGCTTCCGCACATTGTAGTTAGCGCGAGCGGGAATTTATTTATTGGATGGAAGGAGTCCGTCGCCGGTTCAGGTGATCGAATTTCTGCCGTTTATTTCACCGTGGCGACCAACACCTTTAGCGCGGCAGCCGCGGTTACCCCGTATTATGCAGCTGGGGTCAGTGAGTGGGCACTGGCATCTGGTCCTGGAGGCGCTCATGACGACGCTGCATTTGTTTTTCGAACAGGTGTTGGTCCGGCGGCAAGCCAAATTTACGTTCAGCATATTCTAAATAATCTTAATCCGCAATGGAATGCCGCAACGCCCATTCGCGTCGATGCCACTACGAGCACGAAATGGTGTCCGCTCATCCGATGGAATACCATTCTCGACGTGTTCGATGTTGCATGGGGCGACGGAGTCTTCGCGCCATCATCACCAGCAGATTTGATGGTGCAGACCTACACGACCGCGGGAGCCACCTTTTACGCTGCAGGCGGAGTGCCGGTGGGAGGAGTGAACCTCAATACGGACCATTGCGAATTTTACATGGAACCGTGCATTGGGTATATTGACGGCACCCCGCCAGCCGATCAGGGCGCAACGAATTTCTTCTACCGCAATAGCGCTGGTGGGGTGGAGATAGTGAGTACAATCTTGGGCGGCTCGTGGTGGCCATCGCCCGGCGTGAGGGCGTTCTACAATGCGTCAGACAGCGTGGGATACTTCGATAGTACTGCATATCCATGCAGCTTCACGAAATATTCCACGGGGGGGCGCGAAGACGTCGTAGGGGTCTATTACAACAAGGCATTTGGAACTAATGGCCACATCGAAGCTTGTTACTATAATAACGCAACGGCCGGAGGTGTTTACACTTCGAGCGGATACGGAACGAATTCGCAGCAGTTCCGGAGCTTTGCGGGCATCAATAATAATGGCATGTTCGTTGCAGTACCCGATAATCCGGGCGACAATGCCGACAATGGTTACGGTACGGCCGATGTTTATGCAATTTCGCTCTCGCCGCTTGCATTCCGGTGGGCTTCGCCGATACAGCAGCTTGTCGTCCGCAACACACAGACTGAGGACGACTGGGATTATAACAACGATGAGAGGGGGGAACCATACTACTCCGGCGTGATTACGAGCGGCGCGAACGCGGCCTTCTGCCTGTACTATTTTCAATATGGGTATTATGGCTTGCTCCCAGCGCAGTACACGTGGAGCGAAGATTATACAAATCTTCCGAATCCCGAAACAAATGAAACGTATCGCAACGGAATGGAGGCGTCATCCTACGACTTCGCCTCCTTCAGCACTCAAGCAAGCTGGCCGTTCATCAATGATCCGACTCTGAAGGGAATTCAGGACCAAACCTGGGACATCGATCCGAACACCGCTCTATTAGGACATGTGGGTGCAACGGTTTACTCTGAAATCACTGCCACCACCGGTTATTCCAGCATTATACTTGGCCTACAAGGTGGAAACCACTGGACGATCCTTCAGGGAAATGCTACAAATGGTTCCTATTATCAGCCGAAGGTTGGAATTTATTATGATGCGGGTTCGGGGCACGACATGGCCTTGGTAACCTATATTCACGAACTGTATGCCGGCGCATCCCAATTCGAGGATGTCACCGTAGACCTCACTAACGGGACTGTGACAGCAGATCCCTTGGGAGCTATTGCCGGACCAGATTACAACGAACGCTATCGGAACTGGGCAATCGTAGCCGATAACACCGCTACTCCTACAAACTTCGTATGCGTCTATGGCGGTGATTATGCCACTCCAGGAACGAACGACGGCGGAACTGTTCGCGTGGTGGGATATGGTGGAGGCGGCAGAATATGGGGGCCTAATACCATAGGTCCGTATGTCGCTGGCAATTCCGTCGATCAGGTGCGTGCGTGCTATAATCCTGATGTGGCGAATTCCGGCGCGTATGTTATTTGGCGGGAAACACCCAGCGCTACCCAGGATGGCGGCCTGAACGCAGGTTTCGGAGTCGAAATCGTGAATTCGGGAGCCGGGCCTTCCATTTGGTGTGGGCTAACGGCTTACGGCCAGCCAAATCATCGAGGGAACTCCTGCATTACGGCTGGAGCAAATCCACCGCCTAATCCTGGTGCCCCCTATTGGGCGTTCATGGCGTGGGAAGATGAGGGTGACGGTGGAACTCCGCAGCCTTCGATGATCTTCGGGGACGTTTTAACGAATACTGGGGCGTATTGGGCACCGGGTGCCTCAAATATCGGTGGCGTAGATATTTCTCCAATCGCTCCGTACGAGTCGCATCACCCGGATGCTATTGCCAACCCGGACAACCCTACCTGGCCGATGGTTGCCTACGATATTGACCAAACCTCAACGAACGGGCGAAAGCAGATCGAGATTCAAAATCTGAATCTTACACTTACTACTCCGTTTAACGGCATCGTGGACATTCAGTCCCCGGATCCCACACCAACTCTGCCATCGGACGGCACATGCAGCTGGGAAATGGATGATGGCAAATGGAGCCAGTTAGGCTTCATGCAGAGGAGGCCAAAACTAATAGCGATTGATGCCGATTCGAGCGCGTACCCCTACGACCGTTCCGGAACGTATGCAAATCTCAATCACTGGGTCATGTGCGTGTTTGAAACAGAGGCCTATAATCTGTATGATGCTGGGGCAATGGGCACGGGTGGAACCGCCCCCGACTATGGGCTCGCAGGAACCTACCTCGACTTATGGAACGCAGAATACAATAGACGAGCGGGGCCGAATAGCGGCTATTTGCAAAACAACATCGTGGCGAGGGTGTTGAATCCAAGCCTCGCCGCAGGCGCAAGCCCGACTGAACCAATTCTTGGCGGCGAGCTTGCCGTATTTACGAATACAAACGCTCAGGACCTGGTGAGTCTTGCTTACACTAAGGAACTCGGCCCGGTTGCAACGAGCCTGGATTATGTGAATACAGCGCAGACCAATGCGGTTGCGTGCATGGATCGAATTATCCCAGACTATTACTTCACTCCGGGAATTATTGGTGGCCCGCTGAATGGCACTTGGGCCGCCCCTGTTCCCCCCGCAGTCACGGCCAACATGGTTCCACAGCAGCTGTTCCTCAACCGCTCCTGGTTTCCGCTCGTACTTCATCCCGCGGTTGGTTCACCGGACTGCTTCGGGCCCCCGGCTAACGCCAATACGTGGCTGGTCGATGCAGTCTCAGCACCTACGATTACGATTAATCCGGAACAACCGGAAACTCCAACGATCACGGTCGATTATTACGGTAACTGGAACAATGCGACGCCCCCAGTGAGTATCGAGAACACGCTCACGGTGACCGCGCATGCTGAGTGGGCGCCCACTTTGTGGCCGCTCAGCCTGCCGGATTACTGGGGAAATTCCGGCAATATTGGAGCAGGTCAGGGTGTGGGATTCAAACAAGCTGCGCCGGTCGTTATTGCGGAAACAGGCGGGCTGACCATTACGCTTGCGGCGAATCCGGCCACCTCTTCCGAGATAGCCACGCTTGCCGGGATTCCGGGAAGAACCGCCAATCTGGCGGCGTATAACGTGCTCGGAGAGGTCATGCAAAAATCGGATGCCGTGTCGATAAACACGAACGGAGCTAAAGTGCCACTCGATGTCTCGACGTGGCCTTCGGGTAACTATTTAATAGTAGCCGTCGGAGACGAAGGTTCCCGGACGAGCGTGATGCTTTCGGTAAATCATTAATTGAACATTCCTAATGTCATCTCCTCCTTAGAGGGGGGAGATGACTACTTTTGCGAGGATTTATTTTATGTGGTCACTTCGCGGAACGCACATTGCATTTTGCTTATTATTATGTTCTTCGACTGTGTTCGCACAGGGTTGGACTCAGTTAAATACTCCGTTTACTCCTACAGGACAATTGAGAGTTCCCTACTCATATTTCGTGACATCCAACTATGGGTTTGTTGGAGGTTTTCGGACAACTGACTATGGTAATTCGTGGACAGCAGTTGTTTTTCCAGGGACGATAAGCCAGCTTGCTTTCATCAGCCCCGCGCGCGGGTATGCTGCAGTGACGGATCCATCATTCCTGCGGGGAGGAATCTTCGAAACCATAGACTCAGGCCATACGTGGACTCAGATAACTTCTGGGCAAGGCGGCTATATTCGGGTTTATGCCGTTAATCACAAAATCTTTGCATTACAAGACAGTCTGGGAAATTGCCAGCTTTTGCAAACTTCGGATGATGGAAAAAATTGGGAGCGTCCGTTATTATCATTCCACCCCACAATTCCTACGCCCGGGCTTTACTATAGCAATGATCAGATAGTTGGCAATAATGAGAGTTTGGTTGCCTTTCTTGCGTCAACAGAGGTTTTTTATAGCACAGACCAAGGATCGTCTTGGCATCGCACCCCCACCTCTATACCTTATGGATATAACACAATTGCCCTTCTTCCAAATTCTTGTACCATGCTTGAAATGGTTGGTAACAATTTTAATACGTATGACTCTGTTTCAATTTTTCGTTCCTCCCCTCCGTTCTCCAATTGGCAAAGGACTCTCGATAGCCAAGAGGTCGCCTCATGGTTCGCTGTCAACGGTTGTGGCGCGTATGCCTTCTATGCTGGCATGGACTCAAACCAAACCCTCAAGGGCCTCATACAATCGACGGATCAAGGTGGCAGCTGGCAATTTGTTCCAACGCCCCGCGCACCTGAAATTGATGACGTAAACCCACTCTCTCCTGGTGTCATCAATTCAATCGCATCGCCGCTTCATTCTGGAATTGTATATTTTTTTGCTAACGATCTGAATTTCCAGCAAGCATTTGGCGGCCCCTACGAATTCTATCGCTGGACCGACAGCGCGCTACTCCTTGAGCAGCCCTCCTTTCAGGTTTCTACAGATATTCGGCCGAGTGACACGGTTTACATTTGCGACACTGGAAGGCTTAAACTTTCGCTTACAAATACTTCATGCAGTTGGGAGAGTTTCGATTCGCTTTCGATCACGGGTCTCGATTCTGGAATCTATTATACGCAGGAGCGGTATCACTCGTGCGGAACGTTTACGGATACGGTGCTGGTAACCATTGTTCCGAAGGTTCCTGGTACGCACACGCTCGCACTCACCTTCCATTTCTGGGATGACAACTACGCTCCATTCGATACCTCGTTCCAAACCACGATCGTGTATGGCGCGACTTCGGGCATCCTGGACTTAACCAAACGCTCGATAAACTTCGGAACGCAATCCTTATGCGCTCCAGTGGTACTAAAGGATTCATTCGCGATTCTGCATGCGTGTGAAGCGATTAAAGTCGATAGCATCGTCCTTCATCCGGATAGCTCACGTTTCACCGATTTCTCGTTCAAACCGATTCGCAATTTCATTCCTTCAAACGATTCCACCATTTATTTCCCAATCTCCTTCAAGCCTTCGATGGCGGCTACCGAGCAGGGAAGTATTGTAATAGTTTGGAACGATGGTGAATCCGAGCATTGGGACACCATCCGCGTTCAGGGTGCGGGCGTGGAGGATACGCGAAGCTTTTCGATTCAGCCGCCTTCCGTCACGGTGCGCATGTGTGATTCGAGCGCCGGATGGATTTATTTCACGAACACGACGTGCGGCTTTTTGGAACTCGATTCGCTCGCGCTGCCAGCTGGCTTAGCCCTGCCGCTTGCCGCGAACCTTATGCCGCAACTGCCGCTTTATTTGAATGCGGGTGCGGAGGATTCGCTTGTAGTGACGATTCTGCCGGGCACGGAGGGCGCGGGAACCGCGCCGCTACACCTCGGGGACACCACGCTTGTGGTTCCCGCGCATATGCTGTACACAGATAAGGGCGGCACAACCGCCTTCGATACGACGATTTCGGTTAGCGTTCACGTGGAGCGCGGCCCTGCTGCGGCGCTGCTTTCGGATACGGTGCTGAACTTCGGAACGGTCTCGGCGTGCGATTCGGCCACTTTGCCGATAGTGCTCATGAGTACCGGTTGTGATACACTGTCGGGTATAGGGTATAGGGTACAGGGTGTAGGGTATAGGGTGTCTGGGAATGAAAACCCGTTGCCGATTGGCGAAAGCGACACGCTGCTCGTAACCTATATCCCAACTGATTCCACAAATCCCAGTTCAGCCAGCCTCGTTATCACCTCGAACGTGGGCACGGAAACCGTGCCACTACGTGGAACCAGCAGCCCCGGTTTGACTTCACTTTCGACTAACACCAGCCAAATTGACTTCGGCTCGCTGTACGAATGCGAAAGCCGTGATACGACTCTTGTCTTGCGAGACTCTGGCTGCTCGCCACTCACCATCGACAGTGCCATCCTTTCTGGAACGGCCTATACATCGCCACAAAGTTATCCTCTTGTAGTTCGACCCGGCGACTCTGCCTCACTCGGAATTCACCTAACCGCAGGCTCGGATATGGCTGGTAATATCACTTTTTACAGCAATGCTACTTCCGGAAGTAAAACCAAGGCAGTCACGCTTCATGCCAGTTCGATTCCACCAACGCACCTGGGATTAACGCTCTCCCCAACACAAAGCGCGACGAGCGGCCAGAACGTAACATTTGATTTGATTCTCACTGGTGATACCGGATTGGTCTTATCAAAAATTCAAAGTGTTACCTTCGACCTAACGCACGATGACGATATCCTGAGCTTTCTATCCTCACGAGGAGTCCAGATTAATCGCGGAACCATTATAAATGGGATGGAAACCGATACCCTGCAATGGAATGGTTCTGGGAACGGATCCATGGGCGATACCATCGGTACACTAACATTTCAGGTTTATCTCTCGGATTCGGCCGAGACACCGCTGTCATTTTCGAACATTTCACTTGGGACGCCGGGCATTGCAGCACCGTGCGTTGCCAGCCTGGATAGCGCGGGTTCTATGTTCAGTTACGTCTATCGGTGCGGGGATCATGCTATTCAGGATGTTCTGAATCATGTTCCGTTCAAAATTACCAGCGTAGTTCCAAATCCGGCCAGTCAGACAATTATGGTCACGGTTGAAGGCTGCTCAGGAACTGCGCGTTACGAATTATTCGATGCACTTGGCCGGTGTGTGATGGTTCAGAATTCAAGCCGGAATTCCGAAACGCTGAATATCCTGAACCTGCCATCCGGCATGTATTTGCTCCGGGTATTGGATGGGCGCTCAGAGAGTTTTCAACGGCTGGTGATTCAGCGATAGCGACCTCGATCGCTGCCAATATTTAATGCAAAACGGGCAGATTCCTGTCGCAATTCTGCGGCGCGAAATTTCGGCTGAAAAGTTAAGTTATTGCAAACAAAGGAGTTAGAGGGACACTGGCGCACCCGTAGGGACTCGAACCCC
>JAKAIL010000097.1 GCA_021825235.1 Bacteroidota bacterium
TCCGCTTGCTTGGTGAAGCGGTCACTATTTTTCGAGGAGAGCTGGCTGTATAAGTTCCGAAGGGCCGGGTCCGAAACCCGGGATACGAGGTCCGAAAATCGGACCCTGAACGATCATCGCTATAGAGCCCGGGCTTCGGGATATTGGACGCCGGACCTCAACTTCGGACGCCGGGTTCGTTTATCTCGGCGTGGTCGGTTTTTGGACCGGCGGCGGAATTTGGTTGGGGTTATATCCACCCTGATTGAACCCCGGCTGCGATGGAGGGTTCACTCCATTGCCCGGCATGGGAACCTGCGGAAAGTTCGTATTCGGAGTATTGTTATTGGGTGGACGCGTTTCCATGCTGTTGTTGGACGGTACCAACGGCTTATTCGCGACGAGCGGAGTGGAAAGAATCTGCGATTGAATTCCAAGCTTTCGTGCGACGGGAATAGTGATATCGTATTTCGAATTCGCATAGAGCAGGACTACGTCCTTGGAACTCCGGTCGATTACATAGTCATAATTTCCGTCGGCCGCTGCCTCTTTAATTGCGGCGTCGAGCTTTTCGTACGCCGGTTTCATAAGTTCCGCCTGTTGCTGAAAAAGTTCACCGCCATCGGGCCCGAACTTTTGTTGCAGGAAATCATCGTGCCGCTTGCGGAGGTTCTGAAGATCGAGTTCCGTAGCGCTGCGTTCTGCATCGGTCATAATGAGCTTGCGGCGATCGTAATCGGCTTGCTTGCGATCGATCTCGGCCTGCATGTCTTTGGCTTCGGCGGTCCAGGCTTGCGTGAGTTGGTCCAGGCGCGTCTGGGCGTCTTTTGCCTCGGGCATGAGCTTGAGTATTTTTTCGGCATCGATGTAGGCCACGCGTGCTGGCTGGGCCAGCACGGGAGTCGTAATGGCCAGAGTGCTTACAATAACGATGAAAATTCGAGAGGATAATGTTCTCATACGATTCTTTGGATGGATGGTGGCTATGCTTTGCTTCACCCTGAAGGCAAAAGCGCGGCCGCTTTTGTAAAGCAGCCGCGCTTCAAAAAAATCCCCGAGCGTACGGTACTTATTTGTCCCTGTACGTTGGTTCCTGTTTTAAGGCGTTATTTCGCGGTGGATGCGGTGGCCTTCAGGTAGTCCTGAAATTTGGTGGTGTAATCCACGGCAGGATCGGCAAAGAGCGTTGCGCCCGCCTTCGGCAGAATTACTGCCAACTTTTCCTTTTTAGCATAGGAATCGAGGGCGTTGGTCAGCTTGTCCGTAATCGGTTTCATCAGGTTTGTCTGCATCTGAGCAAGCTCACCATTTTGGCCAAACTTGTCTTCCTGAAACTTACTGAAGACGTTCTGCATGCTGTCGAGCGTCTGGGTTTCCTGCTGCTTAAAGGCTGGGGAAGCTGTTTCGCCCAGCTTCTGATAGGTCTCCAGCGTCGCCTGGTACTGCGTCCGCATGATCTGGATGCTGTCCTGATACTTTTTCGATAATGCCTGAACTTGGGCATTGGCAGTCTGGTATTCTGGCAAAGCGGTAATGACCGCGTTAATATCAACTACCCCAATTTTTTGTGCATGCGCAGCGCCGGCGGATACACCAAGCGCCATGACAGCTACCAAAGCCGCACGTTGAGCGAGTTTTCTCATGATTCTGTTATTTTCCTCTTCTAAAAAAGTTTGTTCTGAGTGGCGTCTTCACCGGCGTGAAAGACGGCACGTTCAAAGCTATGTTTCACCGAAATGATTCCGTTACTCAAAAATTGTCGTATTTTTGGTGCTGACTTTGCTGTGCTTCTTTTACTGTGCTATGAAATACACACTTTTATTATTCATGATCGTGGGGGTCAGCTTCTGTAGCTGCGGCAATTCCCACGACAATTGGGAAAAATCCGCCGGCGTGGACGTATCCGTCGATAAGATCTACGATAACGGCAAGCCGTATCTACAGGTCTATTACGATAACTTCGGCGTCGATACCATTCGAAGGCTCAAGTACCAACTTATTACGGTAACCAAGGGCCACGTCGATACGACCATGAAGGAAGTTGACCTGGACGACCTGTTGCGGCCAAAAGACCGGCACATTGTGCCGCGCGCCATTGGCGAGGATACCCTTGCTGCGGACGAAGTGAGCGTCGGCCAGATATGGGTTGTGAAGGAGAAGCGGTAATGCTTAGGCAGCAATAGGCGGGCAGCAATGCGCGGTTTCCTACGGCGCATGCGTGGCTCAGGAACTAAACGCTACCGCCGGTTCCGTGCAACCGATGTGAAGCCAATGGATGTTTCACCTCTTTTGGCGGAGCCTGTTCTCCAGTTGGTTTTAATTCTCCTGACTTGCACTTGATGTTCACATCTAAATCAATCGCATCCTTCTTTGCTGTTCTTGCCGCACTCTTCGTAATTTCCTCGGCGCTCCAGGCTCAGGAAGCCTCGGAGGAATGGCTTCCCAGGCCTATTATTGCCCCGACGGATTCTGGCGCGTACCGCGCAATTAATCAACTTCCGGCGAGCATTCGGTCTTCCATGCCATTTGCCCGCGAATTTTATGAATTTGCGCTTCATGCCGGCGCTTCCGGTGTCGTTGATAATGCGGCTTACATCCAGGATTTCGAGCAAGCGCAACGGGACATGTTCCACCGGCAATACGGCAGCCAGAAGGCTTCTGTGCCACAAAGCATCGGTGGAACGTGGACAAACCTCGGTCTCGACGGGTCCAATTCAGTTCCATCGGCCGGGATTACGACGGTAATCCTCTTCGATCCGCAACATCCGAATGTCATGTATGCCGGGGGATCCGGCGGAGTTTGGAAATCGTTAGATACCGGGGCAACCTGGGTTTCGCTGACGGACAATTTGCTCCCGAATCTTTCGGTTGCTACGATCGCAATCGATCCCGATTCATCCAATGTGATGTATGTGGGCACGGGATATTGCTATAGCTCGGTACCGGCATACAATGGGCAAGGTCTCTACAAGTCGAGCGATGGCGGAGCAACCTTTCAGTTACTGAATACCCCGAACGGAAGCTCGAGCTTTGTAAAAGTGTTGGTTGATCCCACCAGAAACAATATCATACTTGCTTCGTGCTTTGGGCCAAACGGACGTGGACTATACCGCTCCACCAATTCCGGGCAAACCTGGAATAGCGTCTTCTCTCAGGGAATTGCGTGGGACCTCCTCGCTACGCCGGGTGCGAACAATACCTCGGTTTTGTATATGATTGCCGGCGGAGATGATGGCTCGATTGGTGGTGGCATCAGCGGGGGTGGCGTGTACAAGTCTATGGATGATGGGGCCACCTGGACGAAGGTTACGACCGCCTCGAATTTCCTGGCAGCGAACAGCATTGGCCGCTCGGCGCTGGCTTCACCCGCAAATGCGCCGAACAAAATTTTTGCGCTCATGAGCGACCCGGGAGGTTCTCAGGTCCATTTATATGAGAGTTCGGACGCGGGAACGAGCTGGGATTCTATTAGCGCTCCAAGCGACTTGTTCATGGTAAATTCTGTCCACTGGCAGGGGTGGTATGATTTATATCTCGGCGTTGCACCGAATGCCGACCAGAACGATGCGCTTCATGATACCATTTATCTCGGCGGAGTGCTGGCATACGTCAAGAGCGGGACGAGTGGCTGGAATGAATATAGCAGTTACAGTTACTCGAGCGGTGGCAATGGATACCCGCATGTGGACCATCACTCCTTCGCCATCAATCCCGTCAACTCTCGGATTATCTATGACGGGGACGATGGCGGACTGTGGGTGAATTACCAAGCCGGTTCCAACGATGCTTCTATCGGTGGCGGATGGATTCTGCACTCGCAAGGCATGATTACAAACCGCTTTTATCATATCGGATTCGATTTATATAATCCGTCGGTCACCTGGGCAGGCGCCCAAGACCAGGGTTTGTGGAAGCTGACAAAGGGAACTGATCCGATTACATTCCCGAACGATAATTTAGGGGATGCAATGCAGCCGTTAGTAAGCCCACAGAATTCCGGTCACGTTTTTGGAGAAGGTCCCCAAGGGGTAATTCAAGCGACGAGTTCGCTCATCAACCAAAACTGGAGCACCGTTGCACCGGTTGGAGGATGGTCAGACGCGGTCGGGTGGGATGCTCCGTTTAAGATGTCACCGGTTTCCCGAGGCACGTTGCCCAGCTCGAATATCATGTATGTCGGCCGGCAGCACCTTTGGCAGAGCACCAGTGGCGGAAGTGGGTGGACGGAGTTAACTCAGGCCGCCTTCGGCATGACGCCGGATGGTGGGCTTTCGTATTGTAGCGCGATTGGACTACCGAACTGGAATGCTAACCGGATCTATGCTGCCGGCGGTGGTTCCAGTTTGAAAATGTCCACGAATTTTGGCGTTACCTGGCAAACATTGAAGAGTCCGGGGTATGTAAGTTCCATCGCCACAACCTGGCACGATACGAATTTTGTGCTCGTCAGCCTGATTGGCAGCAAGAGCAAAGTCCTCATGTCCGATAACAGTGGTCAATCGTGGACGGATGTTTCTGGAATCACCGGATCGAGCCTTCCGGGTGCCGAGCTGAATACCCAGTGTAATGTTATGTCGGTAGCCGTCGATTCGTTGTATCCCTTAACGCGCTGGTATGCGGGAACGGATTTTGGCGTGTTCTCAACGAACGATGCTGGCCAGCACTGGACCTTTATGGGGCCAGGCCTTTTTCCGATTCGAGACCTCGAACTCATGCGCGATAGCCTGACCATGCGTGTGGCAACGTATGGTCGAGGAATTTGGGAATGTCAGATCAATCCGGTGGACGCGGTGGAACTCACATCCCTTACGGCCACCAAAGGTCCGGGCGGGGCCGAGCTTTCCTGGTACGTGGATAACGAACCGGCCGGAGCCCACTTTTTCGTCGAGCGTTCCATCGATGGAAATTCGTTCCAAAACGTTGGAAGCCTGTCGGGGCAGGGAGCGGCTTCAGCCCGGCATAATTATGCGTTCACCGATCCGATGTCCGTGCCAGGGACCTATCTCTACCAAATTCATCAGGTGAATGCGGATGGATCGGAACTATACTCCAATCATGTCGAGCTGCATTATGGCACGGATGGCCTTTATCTATCGCAGCCATATCCAAATCCGTTTGTGTTAGGGGCCAATGCGGCCAATGGTATTTCGCTGGATTTCGAACTGCCGGCCCGCGATTTCGTTGCCGCGACGATCTACACGATCGATGGAACTCCGGTCCGCAGCCTTCTACAAAATTCCCTCGACGGCGGGTCGCATACCCTGCACTGGGATGCCCGCGACGACCAGGGCAATCTCGTTGCCCCCGGGGCCTATATCTGCTCCATTAAGACCCCAAGATCCGGCACCGTTACGGAGAAGATTATGGTCCTCCGGCAGTAAGGATGATTTTCTTGTAGCAAGGCGTTCGGCCATCATTTCAAAATGAAAAGCCGCGGCATTCCGGAACTATTCTACAGGGATGCAGGGGCATTATTCTTGATGCAAAGCATTTCTTCCACATTCGCCGGTGGAAAACTCGGTGGCCTGGGTAAATTATTGAAGGACAAGGAGTTAGTGAATCTCCTGCCTGGCGAAACCTGTGTTTTATCCACACGTGGAACTATTTATGGCAATGGTTTGCTAACGGCAACGTAGTCGCTGTGCCTGACTCTTTCAATCGCAAAACATTGGTGGAGAATCTCGTTCGCTTTTCGTACCCGAAGGAAAGCAATATTGTCATGAAATATCGCAACGGTATTAATATGCTTCCACTTTCACAAGCAGCAATGTATCGGTGGCGGGAGGCTCGGAGCCAAAATAGTCATATCCCCAGTCGGTCAAAATTCCCGGGGTACGAGCCAATAGTCGTAAAACGGTGAAGACGATCGGCGGGAACGTTCCATACCAGTCCGCCGGCCCGGCCCAGAAGATACCCAACGTGTTCGCGGTCCAGAACGTCATCGAAGGCGCGGGAAGTATCCGGGTACTCCCGGTACAGCCAGTTTATGGTACGGATCGCGGGTGAGGTTTGGAGGTAATCCTGAAGCTGCAGCCCGGCGAGGACGGTTTCTTTTCGGTTCCCGGCCGTCGCTTCGATTCGAGCCATCGCCAGCGAGGTGGCATGCGCGATCGAGCGGGCGAGGACGGTTCCCCGGCGTCGGGCAATGGACGCGTCCTTCATCGCAACGAGCGAGGCCAGCAGGGCGCAGCAGAGATAGGCCGCGCCGAGCGCATACCGAACGCGCCGGTTGGGGGCAAGCGAACGCAGCCACGCGGAAGCCACCGACGCCATGATCACAATGACGGGTAGTACCTGGAACCCATAATACGGAACGAAACGAAGTGTAACGCCCCAGGAGCACACTGCCAGCAACCCCATAATCAGGAGGCCGCGCACGGACGGCGCAGCCCGTTGCCAGCGAAGCAGCAGGAGTGCCACGCCAAGCGCTATGGCGGACAGAACAACGGCGAACGGCGCCTCGCGGAAAAGCCCCAGGAACCGTTCCTACACGGTTGAGCGAACGACCGCGAGCGAAACCGAGTGAAAGATCGGGACATTGCCGAACGTTTGCACGAGTTGACTTCGGCCCGGGGTCGATCCGAAGAGGCTCCAGTGGCCGACCAGCAGCCAGGCCGGAAGCAGCAGGAGGAGCACAACGACAAGGTTCCCGAACCCGACGGCCAGTGCGTTGCCATAGCTTCGCCACGCCATCATAAGGAGGAGTGCGAGGTAGGGAAGGAATTCTATCCGCGTAAGATGGAGATTCAGGAGGAGGCACAGGGCCGGAAAGAGGATGAGTCCCATGTGTTCCGGCCGGGTCAATTCTTTGCGCGATGCGAGGCGGACATAGATCGTGCTCAAGAAATCGAGCGCGAGGAGCGCCCCGAGCGCGACGAGCAAATCGAACCGCGCCGAATGCGAGGCAAAAAAGAACGAACGCGTCGAGGCCAGCAGGAGGCAGCTCGCCAGCGCGAGCCAGCCTGGAACTCCACGGCGGCGCTGGAACCAATAGGCATATCCGAGCAAGAAAAGCGCAAGGACGAACGTAACGCTTCGACCGATCTCGACGAGCGGCCAGCGTGGAAAGAAAATCGCTTCCGGGACGCCATAGAACGCCGCATTGAGCCACATCGAGTTGGGAAGAATTCCGTTATCGCGGGCAATGCTGGATTCCGGCGCATCGGGGTTCCGAAGAATTCCCTCGCGGACCTGCGTTTGGAACTCACGCATCTGCCAGGTCTCATCGCCGAACCACTCCGCCGCGTCGGGGATAGGGGCGACGAAGAGGCTTCGGAACTGCATCGCCAGTACCACGAGCAGTAGGACGCCCAGCGTGGCAGGAAGTGTCGTGCTGCGGTGGAAACGGGGGCGAACCGATCGGCCATTTTTGTGTTACATAAAAAAGTTATAGTTTGTCCCCGCCCCGGGGCTATATAGAGTATGTTTTCATCAAGAGAGAAGCATTTTCACGTGTTTGATTATCTTGAAAAGAGCGTAATGGTTCCTCGTTGCACCGTGAGTATATTAATCATCGCTCTTCTCGCATTGCTTTTCTTTCAATTTCAGTCGATCTTCTATTCTCCCGCCGTAGATTGTATGAAATATTTCGGCGGGGACGAGCTTTGGCTTCTGAGCAATTTTCGCGAGCAAATTCTCACCGGCCGTTACTATAATCCCTATGCACTTGGGTCAACATTGCATGCTGGAGGAGGGATTGTGTTCGGCAATGCGTGGCTTACCGCTTTACTCTATGGATTACCGTGTGTGCTCGTGAATGCTCCGCTCTATGTTGTGGGCAGGTCTGTTACGCTGGTCTTGTCTATTCTTTTAGTTACAGCCAGCATATTAATCATTCAAAAGTATACTTCAGATTGGGTGCTCTCGCTTGGTGGCGGAATACTGCTTGTAGCTAATATGTGCTTTTACTTTACTTCCCACAGTGGCAGGTATGACATTCTGATCGGATTGTTAAATCTCGTGTTGATGTTCGGATTGACGAAAGATCTAACTCGCGGCGTTCGAAGCGCACGTTTTATCCTGCTAATTCCATTTGCTGGTATCTTGGTTAGTCCTCATCTACTTCTGCAATTGCTTCTTCCTTCGCTCGTCGTGTTGTTCAAGCGCCCTGAAAAACGATTGCTTCAACAATATGCATCATGCTGGGCACTTGCGATTACCGGTGCCATATTCTTGTACTATGCAACTTGGGGAAGGATTGATCTCTTCGGGCCACCACCCGCCAAACCCTCCATCTTTGTAAGCTTTTTAGGTTCCATCCCAATAGTGCATCCTTTTGAGTTTCAACGGCAATGGACTAATCTTCTTGGTCGCTTAGAAGTCTTGTTTCGGTGGGCTCCAATGATTATGATAGCACTTTTAATGGGCCTAATAATTCTTGTCTTACGATGGAACAAAATACGGTCGGTGCAACGGAAATCCTATCTTTTGCTAATCGGGTACTTAATAATTTCTAACATACTCCTGGAAAACCGAGATGATAAATATCTTATTTATGTGCTCCCGTCGATGGTCGTAGGTTTAATAATCATCGCAGCAGAAGTTGGTAAGGGCCCGTTGCCCAAGATTGCATTACTCGCGTTCGTTGCGCTGGCGATCCTAATCCAGGTGCCGCAAATTATTCGAGCTTCCCACCTTGGAAAGCAAATTACTGCGCGGAACCAATTCTGTATTCAGCAATCCCTGCGCATTGCCGATAGCATTGGTCCAAGGCACACCGGCAGAATGTTAGCGTATCCTCCCGCAGCGAGCGAGGTGGCGTTTGCAACACCAAATGTAGTTACTACGGGATTTTTAAAGCTTCCGTCATCACAATTATCGTGCGCTGGCTTTATGGATTCCCTAAACGTTGACTATGTTCTCGCCTATTCTTACTCTGCATTCCCTGATTCCATCCTGGAAGAAGCTCCCATTGGGAACGCGCTTCAGGAGCGTGGCACACTGTTAAGGACTTGGAGTGGGCACCTCACAGATATGTCCTGTTCCTATGCGAAAGGAGTCTTCTGGGGAGCTGATACATTGAAGTTGTTTCGATGGCAAAGGCGATAAGCGGTTGGTAGAATACAAAAGGTGAGTACTCTATTTCGTCAATATCTCTGCACCGCCTCTTCGGACGACGACGGTGTGCTCGAAGTGGGCGCTGGGCTTGCCGCGAGCTGACATTCACACCGAGATGATTTCGAGCCCATCGACAACCGCAAAATGAGCATCGAGTGTACAGAGGGGTAAGGTATGTTGTCTGGCAAGTGCGGCAATCCAGAGATCGTTCGTGGGGATAGGCTTCCCTTTCGCACGCAGTTCTCCGAAGATCACAGCATAGGCTTCGAGTGTTTCCTTATCGGGGTAAAGCACATCGGTGCGGTGCGATCCCAGAAACGATCCTAATTGTGCTTTGTTGCGGGATTCCTTGAGGCCATGTTTAAATCCCGCCAGTAGCTCAGCAACCACGATGAATGGTATAACAATCTCATTTGTAGCCTTGAAAATCTCAATGATGGGAATGTTACCCCTATCGACCGCAGCATAGGCATTAGTGTCAATGAGTAATCTTCTCAGTGCCATAGTTCGGGATCGATTTCTCGGAAGGGCGCAGTGTTTCGTTCAAATTCTTCCGCATCCTGTGCCGACCAGGATCCGGCCATTTCATCGATTACATCATTCTTATCGTGACCCGGTTTATCGGCCCATTCTGAGGCAGTCCGATGTTCCGCAGTAAAGCGGAACAGTAACATCCGGATGACCTCATCCACACTAACGCGTTCTTTGCGCGCGATCGCTTCCAATTGATGGAATATCTGTTCGTCCGGCAAGTTGATGTGCAACGTCGTCATGATGCTCGCTTAACGGTGGGCACTGTGCGCTGGTTTCCGTACGCTATTTCGTCAAAATCTCTCCGCCGCCTCTTCGGACGACGACGGTGTGCTCGAAGTGGGCGCTGGGCTTGCCATCGGCGGTGAGGACGGTCCATTTGTCCTTGGCGGTCTTGACGCGGGCGGTCCCCATGTTGATCATCGGCTCGATGGCCAGGGTCATGCCTTCGATGAGTTCGATATTGGCAAATCCCTCGGAGGGACCGGGAACATAATTGGGAACTTGCGGGTCCTCGTGCAGGTGGGTGCCAATGCCATGCCCGACGAGTTCCTTCACCACGCCGTAGCCCTGGGCCTCGCAATAATCCTGAATGGCTTCGGAAATATCGAAGAGGCGTCCTCCCACGCGCGCGCGGGCAATACCCAGCATGAGGGATTCGCGCGTGATCTGCATGAGCTTTGCCTTGGCCGGAGCGATTTCGCCCACCGCGAAGGTCCACGCGCCATCGCCGAACCAGCCATCTTTTTCCGCGCCAAAATCAACCGAGATAATATCGCCTTCCTTCAAGGGTATCTTTGAAGGAAGGCCATGCACGACGGCATCATTCACCGAAATGCAGGAGGCATATTGGAAGGTATTACGTCCGACTTTGTATCCCTTGAACGCGGGATAGGCGCCCTGGTTAAAAATAAATTGCTCGGCCTCGGCATTTAATTCGAGTGGCGTTACACCGGGACGCACGAGCGTTTCAATATGCTTCAGGCACTCGGCGACGATATGCGAAGCCACCCGCATCTTCGCGATTTCGGCTTCGGATTTAATGAGGCGAGTGGCGTGCTTAAACATAAACCGGGATTACGCTGAGATTGCTGATTTCACTTATTGGATGTCATATTAACTCCAATTCGTAAGTTCACCGCTTCGTAATCGATATTCCGCGTAATCAGCAATCTCAGAGTATTAACGAAGCCGTGTAGAATTTGAGGCCATAATAAATACTAATGTGTTCCTCGTAGGTGGCTTATTACTCAGCGTAATCAGCAATCTCCGCGTAATCCAGGTCTAGTAGCCCGCAATCCCCGTGCGTCCCTTGACGCGTCCGGCTTTCATCAGGCCTTCGTAGTTGCGCATGGTCAGATGTCCTTCGACTTGCTGCAGCGTATCGAGTGCTACGCCGACCATAATGAGAAGGCTCGTACCGCCAAAGAATTGCGCGAACGTGGCGGCCACGCCGAGGTAGCTCATAAAGGCAGGAATGATTGCGACGATAGCGAGGAAAATCGCTCCCGGGAGCGTGATGTGCGTGAGAATATTATCGATGTAATCGGAGGTGTGCTTGCCGGGCCGAACGCCGGGGATAAATCCGCCTTGCTTCTTCATCGTATCGGCCACATCGCGCGGATTGAACGCAATGGCCGTGTAGAAATAGGTGAAGAAGATAATCATGATCGCGAATACCACCGAGTACCCAACCGAGCGATAATCGAAGAACTTGAGCAGGAATTCGCCGAAGTTCGATCCCTGGAAGAACTGCGCAATCGTCGTCGGAATGAAGAGAATGGACTGCGCGAAGATGATCGGCATTACGCCGGCGGTATTGACACGCATCGGAATGTGCTGCGTCACACCACCATAGACCTTGCGTCCGATTACGCGTTTGGCATATTGCACCGGCACTTTGCGGATGCCCTGCGTGAGCAGTACGACGAACGCTACGATCGCAACGAACACGGCCCATAATACCAATTCTATGATGATGTTATGCTGGCCGGACTGCACCATCGTGATCTCCGTCAGGATCGCATTTGGGAACCGCGCGATAATGCCGATAAAGATGATGAGGGAAATACCGTTACCGATCCCGCGGTCGGTGATCTGTTCGCCAATCCACATCATGAGCACACAACCAGCGGTTAAACAAATTACGGTTGTGATGATGAAAAAGAATGGGCTCACGCCGGCCGCAACGACATTCTCCTTCTGGAGATAGATCGCCATACCCGCCGCCTGACCGATGGAGACGAGCACGGTTCCCAAGCGGGTCATCTGAGTAATCTTTTTCCGGCCATCTTCGCCTTCTTTCTGCAGCTTCTGGAAATACGGTACGACCGCACCTAAGAGCTGAATGATGATCGAGGCCGAGATGTAGGGCATAATGCCCAGACCGAAGACAGCGGCATTCTTAAACGCACCTCCCACGAATAAATCGTACAACCCGAAGAGCGAGTTGCTCGAAGCGGCGTTTTTGGTCAGTTCATTGTAGTCCACGCCCGGAAGCGTGATGTGTGCTCCAAGACGAACAGCGATAAGGCACACGATCGTAAAGATAATGCGGTCCTTCAGCTCCTCGATCTTGAAGATGTTGCGGAAACTATCGGTTAAACGACTCATTGATGTTAGAGTATGGGGTGCAGGATGTGGGGTTCCGGGCAAGATCGATTGCTATACCCTAAAACCTTATACCCTAAACCCTTATAAGATTGCCTTTGCGGTTCCGCCAGCTTTTTCGATTTTCTCGACGGCGGATTTCGAGAGTTTGTGCGCCTCGATGGCTACCTTTTGCTTGAGCTCGCCATTGCCTAAAATCTTAACCGGCATACCTTGCCGGTTAATAAGTCCGGCAGCCCACAGGATGTCCGGCGTTATCGTTTGATCTTTCGGCAGACGACCGTTCGAAACGCATGCTTCGAGCGTATCGATGTTCACGACCTGGTATTCGGTGCGGTGGGGCGAGTGGAAGCCAAACTTGGGAAGCCGGCGGGCCAGCGGCATCTGGCCGCCTTCGAAGCCTGCTTTGTAGCGATTACCGGAGCGCGACCCTGCTCCATTGGACCCGCGCGTCGAGGTCTTTCCATGACCAGAGCCTTCGCCCCGGCCGACACGCTTACGATTCTGGTTCGCGCCCACTGCCGGACGCGGATTCGAAAATGCCATTGTCAATTCGTTTATTTGGTGACTAAAATCGCGGAGTTTTCGGTCTCCGCTCGCGTGCGGATGTGCGATCATCCGCAAATAGAACGTGGATAAACAGGAATAGCGCGGGGTAGTTCCGGAGGCGTGATAGGAATGAAGAACGATGAATTATGAAGGATTTTGCGGCGAAATCTGCCCTACCGTTTCGAATTCTTCGATATCGACGATCAGCCCGTTCGCTATTTTCAGGATTTGCTTGTTAGGATGCTCCCCCCACTCGCCGCGAAAGCGGAATTGGTCCAGCAGCAGGACCTTGAAGGTGTTCTCGTCTACCGGAGAGGCACTGGAGGAATAATGGGTCTCCTCGAAAGTCCTCTTTGCCATCTCGTGGTTATGGCGGAACAAACTCACGATATTATCCCGCCACAAATAATTACCTTCGGAGTAGCGGTAATGGCAATCTTCCGATAGCAGGGGAGTAAGCTCCTCGAATCGGCCTTCATTGATGAGTGTGGCGTAGGTTTGGGCGAGGGAAAGCATAGGATTAATTGCTTAATAACACATCTGCCGGTATGCCTAATTTTCGATGGAGAATTTTCATCA
>JAKAIL010000098.1 GCA_021825235.1 Bacteroidota bacterium
ACACATCAAGGCATACAGAAACCCTGACATTTCTATTGTGCCTAAAACCATGACATTTCTATTGTGCGGCTACAGTTTTGAATTTCGCTTTTTGCTCGTCCTCCAAATTTCTTCGTATATTGGTAGGGACTATAATGGGCACCATGTCAGTTAAGAATTATGAGTTAAAGAATTAAGAATGGGGTCAGGGCGATTTCTTGCAAGAGGAATAACGAAAATGAAGATTAAACGTATTTTGCAAGAAAACTAATGGACTGATGGAAAACAGGTAAGACCAAACGCAATTGAGAGAACACAGTGTCGAAAGTGAGGGAAAATCGGCAGTGGCTTCTGGAAACAGGTGCCTTTATTAAAACAGAACGTAAAAGAGAGGGCACGGAAATCGGGCCGGATAGCTTATAGATCGCCAACATGGAGAATATTACTCGAAATGGGCAGAAGGGCGGCACGAATGGCTCAGCGGATGATGGCTCGGCGAATGATCGCTCAGCGAAACGGGCACGGTTAGTGCTCGAAAATGGAGCGGTTTTTAGCGGTCAGGCCTTTGGTGCGGTGGACGTGCCGCGGAAGACCGGCGAGGTGGTGTTTACGACCAGCATCACTGGCTACCAGGAAATCCTGACGGATCCCTCGTATGCCGGACAAATCGTTACGATGACAAACCCGCTCATGGGCAACTATGGCGCGAACGATGAGGACCTGGAAAGCAGGCATCCCTTTGTGAGCGGATTTGTAGTCCGCGAAGTCGCCCAGCGGTATTCGAACTGGCGCGCGGAAGAGAGCCTTGCTTCGTTCCTCGAGCGAAGCGGCGTGTTGGGCATCGAGCAGATAGACACGCGCCGGCTCGTCCGAATGCTGCGGAGTGAAGGCGCCATGCGGGGCGTGCTTTCGACCGAAGAGATGTCTGATGCGGAACTCGTCGAAGTGGCGCGCCAAAGCCCGAAGATGACGGGGCTCGATCTTACGAAAGGCGTAACGACCAAAGAAGCTTACGATATGAACCCTCTCCAAGCGGGAGAGGACAGTGCGAGGGAGAAACCCCATGTGGTGGTGATCGATTACGGGATTAAGCAGAATATCCTGCGGAAGCTTGCCGATCACGGCGCCTGCCTGACGGTCTTTCCCTCCACTGCGACGCTGGAGGAAATCCAGGAGCAAAAGCCGGATGGAATTTTTCTATCGAATGGCCCGGGCGATCCGGATGCGGTGAAGGACAGCATTGCGATGCTGAAGCACCTGATCAAGCGCGAGGAGCATCCGATCTTTGGGATTTGCCTTGGGAACCAGCTCCTATCGCTGGCCCTGGGCGGAAGCACGTATAAGCTGAAGTTCGGGCACCGCGGGGCAAATCATCCGGTGAAGAATCTGCTCTCGGAGAAGATCGAAATTACTTCGCAGAACCATGGCTTTGCGGTGGATTGGAAGACCATGCCCAAGGACTGCGAGCTGACCCATCTGAATTTGAACGACCATACGGTCGAGGGATTTCGGCATAAGAAGCTTCCGATATTCGCGGTGCAGTACCATCCCGAGGCCTCACCGGGTCCGCATGAAAGCGACTACCTGTTTACGCAGTTTATGGAAGCGATGAAATGAATTCTGGAACCCGGGCTTCACTTGACATGTGTATAAGAATATGAAACTTAAGGTCATTGTTCACGAAGCGGAAGAAGGCGGATTTTGGGCCGAGGTGCCTTCCATTCCCGGTTGCGCGACTCAGGGAGAAACCTTCGAGGATTTATTAGAAAATATCTATGAAGCAGTCGAAGGATGCTTGTCGGTTGAGGTCGGAATTCCTTCCGACTCCAATCATTCGCGCATACTCGAAATTGCCGTATGACCATTCCAACGGGCAAAGAATTTTGTAAACAATTAGAGCAGCGTGGCTGGTCACTTCGCCGAATCGAAGGGAGTCATCATATCTACGGTCAATCAGGTTCAATTGTCCGCATTTCGGTTCCGGTGCATGCTAACAAACAGTTAAAGCTTGGCCTGTATAAACACTTACGGAAGCTTGCCGAGATGGAGAACGAATAATCATGATGGTCACCAGTGGCTTTGCGAGGGTCAACGGCGCGCGGCTTTATTTTGAGGTACAGGGTTCCGGTCCTGCGTTGGTACTACTGACGGACGGTCCGGAAAATACCGATTCCCACTTCGGTGCGCTGGCGGAATCGTTCCAGGTGCTCCGGTACGATATGCGAGGCAGCGGGAACTCGACCAGCATTTCGCAGGAACCGTTTTCCCACACCGAAGATCTATTGGAACTCATGGACCACCTGAGCCTCGCCAGGGCCGTGCTGGGCGAGGTCACTCCCGGCGCAACGATAGCCGGGGAGTTCGCGGAGGAGTTCCCTGAGCGAGTAGTTGCAGTGCGATCGGTGGAATCGTTACTGCCCGCTATACCCGAAAGCGTTCGGTCCACTCGATAAGGGCGGAACGATTTTCGGGCTCGAAGGCGGAATGCCCGGAGGCCGGTGAAATGACGAGATCCGCTTCGGGGAAAGCCCGATGGAGGTCCCAGGCGCTCCGCATGGGGCAGACGACATCGTAGCGGCCCTGGACGATGACCGTTGGGATATGGCGAATCCGATTAACATTGCGGAGCAATTGGCCCTCTTCCATAAAGCCATGATTTACGAAATAATGGTTCTCGATTCCCGCGAAGGCAATCGCAAAGCCACCCTCGGTGTAATGATCGACCATGGCGGGATCAATGAAGAGCTTCGAGGTGGAACCCTCCCAGGAACTCCAGGCGATCGCCGCTTCGAGCTGAACTGCTCGATCGGTGGCTGTAAGGCGTTTATGGTAGGCCAGCAATAGATCTCCTCGCTCGGAGGATGGGATGATTTTAATATAGTCTTCCCATTTATCAGGAAAGATGGCATCTGCACCATTTTGATAGAGCCAATCAATCTCCCACTTTCGGAGAAGGAAGATCCCGCGGAGCACAAGGTGAGTCACCCGTTCGGGATGGGTCTCCGCGTAGGCAAGCGAGAGCGTAGAACCCCAGGAGCCGCCGAAGACCAACCACTTCTGGATTCTCAAATGCTCGCGGATGCGTTCCATATCGCTCACCAAATCCCAGGTAGTATTCTCGCGAAGCTCGGCATGTGGCGTGCTCTTACCACAACCACGCTGATCGAAGAGAATAATGCGGTAGTGCCTGGGATCGAAATACTGCCGGTGCTTCCCTTCCGTCCCGCCGCCGGGACCACCATGCACGAAGACCGCAGGCTGTCCATTCGGGTTCCCGCTTTCTTCGTAATAAATCGAATGGAGTTCCGACACCCGAAGATGTCCACTATTGTAGGGTTCGATAGGCGGGTAAAAGTCTCTCATGGTTTTATCTTAAATACTCTATCTAAAATTTGATTGATTGAAGTTACTGTCGTATTCCACGTGGCCCACTGCACCGCTTTTCTGAGCGCCGCTTCCGGTGCATTGCCGGCAATCACACAGTAACTATACGCTGAGCCGAATACGTCTCCGGAGCCGGTTGTTTCAATGACGTCCACGATTGGAACAGGCGCATGATGTGCTTCGCCGTGTTCCAAATCATATACACTCGCACCATTCGCGGCGCGTGTGATGATTACCTGTTTTGGCCTCACTTCTGAAGACATTCTCCCGATTGCGTTCAGCAGGTCACCTTCGGCAGTAATTTCCGGGTCAGCTAACCACCGCGTTTCGAATTCATTCATCTGCACGGAATCGGCCAGCGCCATCCAGCGCTTCCATCGTGATACGCCCTGCGGTTCCCTGCCACTTCCAAATTTCTCATTTGACGATGCCTGCGAAAGCGGTCCGAGTACGAGTGCGTGGATATCAAGATGGATCCATGGCCGATTCTTCAGTTTTCGTACCGCCGATTCCAACGTCTCTAACGAAACATCGAAGCCAGAAATCATATTGATGAACAGCCCATCGAGTGATTCGAGTAATAATGCACTTAGTTCAGCCACCGTAATCGGCGGAAGAATATGCGGGCAGTGCTCGGAGCGGTGCCCATCTTCCTGATACACAAGCTGGACCCGGTTCGAAAGTGAATCGGTCGGCCACAAGCCGGCGGCACGGTCCATCTGGCGGAATTTGATCAGAAGCGTTTCGAGAAATTCGCGGTCCGGATTCGAGTGCCATGTCATCGGAACGAATGTATCGCCATCCCGCCCAAACTCTCGCATCAGTCGCTCCATGGCGGCATAGGAATAGAGGATTCCACCCAGCACTCGCTCCGGTTTGGCAACTCGCATACCCGGATGCACGATCTCATCGATGGTAGGCTGCCCGATAATGCCAATCCGCATCAGGCCGGCCGCACGACGTGAAAATTGAATTGGCCGGTCTTCCAGATAGCTGCCAATCGTGCCCAGAGCGGGAGAAGCTGCTCGGCGCCACGAGCCGTAGTGATGTCACCCAAGTCGATAACGACTTTCCAGCCGAACCACTCCTCGAGAATCATTCTGACTACCCCTTTTGCATCTGCATTGTTGCCGCTCATGAAGAGATCGTGGTCTCCCGGCAGAAGCGATGGATTGATCATCACTTGCGCGCTTACGGTGTTCAGCGTTTTTACCACTTTCGCCTCCGGGAACGTTCGTTGAATTTGTTCACCCAGCGAATCATCATTGCACACCGATAAGGTGGGCGGGAATCCCTTAGAAAAATCGAGCGGGTTGCTGACATCGATCAGCACTTTTCCCGCAAAGTTCAATTTCCCCGCCGCTTGGAGCGCATCGAGCGAATTCATCCCATGTGTACAGTTAAATAGGACCTCACCGAATTCCGCGGCATCGGCGAACGTGCCATGGGAAGCATTCTGACCCATTCTCGAAGTCCATTCCACAGCTTGTTCGTTCTTCGCGATACGAGAACCCATTTTCACTTCGTGTCCAAGTTCCACCAACTTCGTGGCGATGGTCTGGCCGACCATTCCGGTACCCAAGATTCCAATTTTCATAAATCAAATCAATTGTGAATTATTTACAAATTTACGGAGAAATGCGCCTCCGTTCGGTGTTTAGGGCTATTCAATTCTAAAACCACGCCATCTGTGAAAGAACGTATCCGCATAGCTTCCGGCCAGGGATTTTGGGGCGATCTGCCATCGGCACCCATCGACCAAATCCGCCGGGCCTCCCCCGATTCTCCCCTCGATTACATGATGATGGACTACCTTGCCGAGGTCACCATGTCGATTATGCAAAAGCAAAAGCTGAAAGATCCGCGCGCTGGCTATGCTCGCGATCTGGTCGAGGTCGTTGACGCGGTGCTGCCGGATATTATTGAAAAGGATATCAAGATTATTACCAATGGCGGTGGTGTGAACCCGGAGGGCTGCCGAGATGCAATCCTTGAGGTTGCGAAGAAGCGCGGCATCCCCATCAAAGTCGGGGTTGTCTTGGGCGATAACATCCTGGATTCACTTGACTCTGTGCTTGCGAGCGGCCACGAATTGAAGAATATGGAAACCGGTGAGCCACTTAAGAATATTCGCGACCGCGTGCTATCTGCCAATGTTTATTTCGGGGCGTGGCCCATTGTGGAAGCCTTGCGCCAGGGTGCGCAAATCGTTATCACTGGACGTACCACGGATACCGGTCTAACACTTGCTCCGATGATCTATGAATTTGGCTGGAAACCAGACGATTGGGATTTGCTCGCTGCCGGGACCATTGCCGGACACATTCTCGAATGCGGAGCGCAGTCCTCCGGCGGAAACTTTTCCGCGGATTGGAAATCGGTAAAAGACATGGCACATGTAGGGTTCCCAATTGCCGAGGCCTATCCTACCGGCGATTTCTATATTACCAAGCACCCTAAGACGGGCGGTCGCGTTTCGCGGCAAACGGTGGCCGAGCAATGCCTCTATGAGATTGGCGACCCACGAGATTACATCACGCCGGATTGCATCGCGGATTTTACGACCATCCGTCTGAACGAAGAAGGCCGCGACCGCGTCCATGTTTCCGGAATCAAAGGAAGACCGGCAACGGATTCCTATAAAGTCTCGATGTCCTATAGCGATGGCTATTCCGCGCAAGGAACGCTTACCTATACCTGGCCGGACGCGATGCACAAGGCTCGCCTGGCCGATCAAATATTACGCACTCGACTAAAAGACGCCGGCTGCACCTTTGACGAAATGCGGACCGAGTTCCTTGGCGTAAATTCCTGCCACGGTCCGCTGACGCCAGTGAATATGGATGAGGTCCAGGAAGTCGTGGTAAAATGGGCGGTACGGGGTCCGGATAAGAAATCCCTTGAGCGGTTCGGCAAAGAAATTGCGCCTCTGATTTTGACCGGGCCACCCAGCGTGACGGGCTTTGCCGGCGGCCGTCCGAAGCCAAGCGAAGTCGTAGCCTACTGGCCGGCGCTGCTCGATAAGAAGGCGGTTACACCGAAGGTAATTGTCTGAACCGGAGCTTGGACTACTCGGAGTGGATGGATTTTCAGGATTACCACAGGCGCATTGCCGTTCACCGCTTGAGTTCATAAAGCTCCAGCGAATCAAACAAGAGTTTGGCTTCGTGTAGGAATTCTTAGTTGGCTACAATAATGGCAATCCTGAAAATCCATCCAATCCGCTGAATCCAGGTTTAATCGTGATCCAGACCGCTATCGGCAAAGATATCGCTAAAGCCCGCGCGCTTTTGGAGCGCGGGCTCCTTGTTGCCATTCCAACGGAGACGGTCTATGGCCTTGCGGCGAATGCCCTCGACCCGGACGCGGCGCTTCATATCTTTGAAGTAAAAGGGCGTCCGAAATTCGATCCCCTCATCGTCCACGGTGCAGATCGCGAACGTGTAGCGGAATTCGTACAAAGCTTCCCGGAGTGGGCAAAAACCCTTAGCGATAAATTCTGGCCGGGGCCACTTACGCTGGTCCTGCCAAAGCGCCAAATTATTCCGGATATTGTCACCTCCGGTCTCGATACCGTAGCTGTTCGAGTACCGCTGAATCCACTAACCCACGAATTGCTTTCTCAACTCGAGTTCCCGCTTGCGGCACCGAGCGCGAATCCGTTTGGATATGTCAGCCCCACGAGTCCGCAGCATGTGATGGACCAACTTGGAGGTAAGATCTCCTACATCCTGAACGGAGGCGAGTGTTCGGTCGGCATTGAATCGACCATTGTCACCGAGCTGGAAGGAAAGATCCACATTTTGCGACTGGGCGGACTTTCGGTCGAAGAAATAGAAAGTGTCATTGGCCCAGTCACCCTTAATGCCGAGCCAACGGATACCGGGCACAGCCCCGGTAGCCTCAAACACCATTATGCGACGAAAACCCCTCTCCTTCACGGTTCGATTGATATAAATAATCTCGATTCAACGACAACTGGTATTTTAAGTTTTCAAACGAGATATGCGGAGATTCCGCTGGAACATCAGGTCGTACTTTCGCCGGAAGGCGATCTTCGCAAAGCCAGCAAATATCTATTCGCTGCCATGCGGCATTTAGATTCGCTGGGCTTGAAGGTCCTTCTCGCCGAAGCATTCCCAAATGTAGGTCTTGGGCGGGCCATTAATGACCGTCTGAGTCGCGCAGCCACTCGTCTTAGTGGCACAACAATAGAAGGGTAGTTCCTTATGCCAAAGCCGCACTATATCGCCGGGATGTGTAATATTGGCCGAGAAGAAATTATTCGCCGCCGGAATGTCGGCGTCGTGGGCGTTGGTCTAACCTTTATCCTGCTCGCAATACTCATTATGATTGGTGTCAGTCCCTGGTGGCGGCTATTCATCTTCTTTCCCGCGGCTCTTGCCGCCGCCGGGTTCCTTCAAGCTCGCTTCCATTTTTGCGCAGGATTTGCGCGAACGGGAATTTATAATTTCGGTCCCATTGGCGAGAACCGGCCGGTTCCCGATGAAACATCGAAAGCGAAAGACAGGAAGAAGGGAAATCAGATCACACTGTATTCAGCGCTGATTGGGATCATTGTTGCGCTGATATGCGTCGCTCTCTAAGCTTAGAGCCCCGCAGAATCAAGGCGGTTCTCATGGTCGTCGAGTTTATCGTCCAACTTATCGATAAGCCGAATAATATCTCCCTGCATTGCGACCACGTCTGCAAGGATTTCTTCATTCTGCTCAATCCGTCTTTCGTTCTGCCGAAGATGTTCTTCGTTCTGCCGAAGTTGTGCTTCATTCACCCGCATTCGTTCCTCGTGCTCGCGCTTCATTTCGCTCATCTCCGCGCGCTGCTCATCCAGCCAACGATAGAACATAGCCATGTAATCGTCAAACCGATTCTCTAACCGTCCTAACCGATGCTCGAAGTCATTTGCCATAGAATATGGAATACGAGGGAGCGTCTAATTAGTTCGCGCAGGAAGGGCCGCGAGGAAGGAAGCCGTTTTACTTCATGTCTTCCACCGTCACCAAATGCTGGACGGTGCGGATCATGCCGCGGATCGCAGGCGTATCATTATGGATGGCAACATAATTGGGACGGCCAAGCCCGAGCGCCTTGATGGTGCGCTTATGGACCTGGAGCGTATCGTTAACCGAACGCGTCTGCTTTACCAGAATTTTCTTTGTCGTTGCCATAATGTTATTTTTCTGTTCTCCCCTCCCGCTTGCGGGAGGGGCCGGGGTTGAGCCTTCACCCACCCTCTCCCCAAGGGGAAGAGGAGTTTTCTATTATTATCCGTTAAAAACTTTTGTGAGCGAAACGCCGCGGCGTTCAGCGGTCATCGTTGCATCGTTCAGGCTTTCGAGCGCAGCCATGGTGGCTTTTACCAGATTGTGCGGGTTCGAGGATCCCTGCGACTTCGTAAGAATATCCTGGATACCGGCAAGTTCCAGCACGGCGCGAACGCCGCCGCCCGCGATGAGTCCGGTTCCCGGAGACGCTGGCTTCAAAAACACCTTGCCCGCCCCAAACTTACCGAAGGAAGCATGGGGAATTGTTCCTCGGCGCAACGGCACCAGATGCACATTCCGCTTGGCATCGTCCGTCGCTTTGGAGACGGCATCCGCCACTTCATTGGACTTGCCAAGGCCAATTCCCACGTGTCCGTTACTATCCCCCACGGCGACAATTGCATTGAAGCTGAAACGACGACCGCCCTTTACAACTTTCGCTACGCGATTGACCGCTACGAGCTTGTCCTTTAGGTTGAGTTCGGCTGAACGAATTTTTGCCACGATAATCTTTCGTTATAAAATCAGAATGCGAGGCCGCCTTCGCGCGCGCCTTCCGCGAGCGCTTTCACGCGGCCATGATAAAGATAGCCATTGCGATCGAACACGACCGATTTAATTCCCTTCTCCAATGCGACTCCGGCAAGTGTTGCCCCAACTTGCTTCGCCAGATCGCTTTTCTTCCCTTTCAAGCCACGAGTGCTCGATGCGGCTAGCGTGAACCCCTGCGCATCGTCCACAAGCTGAGCGTACATGCCTTTATTGCTGCGATAGACGACGAGGCGCGGTCTTGCGCTCGTACCCTGAATGGTCTTGCGGATCTTATGCACCCGGCGTTCGCGCCTCGCTGCTTTCTCCTGTAATTTCAGTTTCGATGCCATACCTATAATTCCTTACTTACCAGCCGTTTTTCCTGCTTTGCGATGAATGACTTCGTCCGCATACTTCACGCCTTTGCCCTTGTAGGGTTCCGGTGGGCGAATCGAGCGGATCTTTGCAGCGACCGCGCCGACGAGCTGCTTATCGATGCCGTTGATGACAATCTGCGTCGGGGCCGGAATATCGACTGTAATTTCGGCCGGTGGGACGAATATAACCGGGTGCGAAAAGCCGAGGGCGAACTGCACCCATTTGCCTCGCTTCTCGGCTTTATAACCGACGCCCACTAATTCCAGCTTCTTCTGGTAACCATTCATTACCCCCTGGACCATATTATTGGCCAGTGCCCGCGAAAGTCCGTGGAGCGCGCGCATACGGCGATCATCGTTGGCACGCATAAAGGAAAGCGATTCACCTTCCATCTTCGCCGAAATTCCTTCCGGAATTTGTTGCTCCAACTGGCCTTTCGGTCCCTTTATCGTGAGCGTACTGGCCTTGGACGTAACGGTAACGCCTTTCGGAATCGCAATAACTTTTTTTCCTATTCTTGACATATTCTTCGTTCCTTTGCTTACGCTAATCCGCACGGCCTTACGCTCGGGTGGACGCTGCAGCTTCTAAAACTTTTTCAAATCGATCCTAAGGAGAATCCCCTTAATCTCCAAAAGTCCCGGTTCAGACAATCGTTACCAAATGTAGCATAGGATTTCCCCACCGACATTCGCCTGCCGTGCCTGCTTATCGGTCATGAGGCCCTTCGGCGTGGAAAGGATCGCGATGCCCAGGCCCGAAAGTACGCGCGGCATTTGTTGCGCGCCAGTGTAACGGCGAAGTCCCGGTGTCGAAATTCGTTTGAGCCCCATAATGGCCGGGGCGCCGTTCGTGTATTTCAAGGTAACCCGTAGTACACCCTGCTTGGAATCCTCGATACGCTCGACGGATTCGATATAGCCTTGCTCGCGAAGGATCTCTCCCATCGCAAGTTTCAACTTCGACGCTGGTACATCGACATATTTATGCCGAGCTTGCAGGGCATTCCGAAGTCGAGTTAAAAAATCTCCGATAGTATCCATCTACGCTTCTCTAAAATTTTCTACCAGCTTGCCTTTCGGACGCCAGGAAGCTTTCCTTCCAGGGCGAGTTCACGGAAACAAATACGGCAAATTCCAAATTTGCGATAAAACGACCGCGACCGTCCGCACCGGTTGCAGCGGTTATGTTTGCGCGTCGCGAACTTCGGGGTCCGCTTCGCTTTTACTCGTAAGGCTAATCGTGCCATTCAGTACAATGTTAAAATCCTAAACTTTTCCTACGCTACCGCTCCCTCGCGCTTGCGGAACGGAAGGCCAAACGCCTTTAAGAGTTCCAGCGCTTCTTCGTCCGACTTCGCGCTTGTGGCGAACGTAATGTCCATTCCTGTAATGCGCGAAACTTTGTCCACGTCGATTTCCGGGAAGATGATTTGCTCGCGAATGCCGAGCGTGTAGTTGCCACGGCCATCGAAGGACTTATCCGGAATTCCACGGAAATCGCGAATGCGCGGAATAGCAGTCGTCATGAGGCGGTCCAGAAACTCGTACATGCGCGCGCGGCGAAGCGTCACACGGCAGCCAATAGCCTGGTTCTCGCGAAGCTTGAAGTTCGAAATAGATTTCTTCGACTTCGTGATCGCGGGCTTCTGTCCCGCAATGGCTTCCAAATCGCGCACAGCCGCATCGAGCAGTTTCGGATCGCTGGCGGCAACACCTACCCCGATATTGATCGCTATCTTTTCGATGCGAGGCACTTCGTTTACATTCTTGTAATTGAAGCGCTTCATCATTGCCGGAACGACGCGCTCCCGATAAATACCATGAAACCGTGCAGGCGGTACCGGACGATTCGAAGGAGCCGCTTTTTCGGCACCCTCACCGCCTTTCGCTTTTTTCTCACCCTTCGGCTTTGCTTCGCCTTTTGGCTTTGCTTCCCCCTTCGGGGCTTTTGCTTTCGGCGATTTCTGTTCTTTCTCTTCTGCCATAGTTTCGTTCCTCAGCGACGATATTGGCCGTCGCAAAACTCCTTTATCCGATCAAATCTCCCGAACGCTTCGCATACCGTTCGAACCGCACTTTGCCTTCGGCGCTCTGAAATTCCCGCTTGCCGATGCGCGTGCGAAGGCTCGTCTTCGGATCGACGAGCATCACGTTCGAGGCATGGATGGGTGCTTCGCGCGTCGTGATTCCGCCCTGCTGATTCTTAGCGCTCGGCCGCTCATGCTTGAACTGATTGTTCACGCCCTCGACCAAAACCTTGTTCGTCTCCGGATAGACGCGCAGGACCTTCCCCTGCTTGCCGCGGTTCTTACCCGTGATTACTTCGACGATATCGTTCTTCTTAATCCGCATTTCCGTTCAAAATTCCGTAGCTTTCTTTTTGCAATCAGTGTTCGCAGTCTCAATTGCGTTTTGTTTTCATCGTACGAGCACCTATTGTCTGTTTGACAGCTAAATCACCTCCGGCGCCAGCGAAACGATCTTCATATACTGCCGCTCGCGAAGTTCGCGGGCGACGGGCCCGAAGATGCGAGTGCCGCGCGGCTCGCCCTGCGCGTTCAGCAACACCACCGCGTTCTCATCGAAGCGGATGTAGCTGCCATCTTTGCGGCGCGATTCCTTTTTCGTCCGCACGATTACGGCCTTGGAAACTTCGCCTTTCTTGACCTGGCCATTCGGAATGGCGGCCTTCACGCTTACGACGACCACATCGCCCAAGCCGGCATAGCGGCGCTCGTGTCCGCCTAAAATGCGAATGCACCGGCATCGCTTCGCGCCCGAGTTATCCGCTACTACTAAGTTCGTCTCTTCCTGTACCATAAGTGCTCCTTCTGTTCCCCCTCCTAAAAAAGGCGAGGTTAGGGGTGGTTTCTTATTCCCGGGGACCACCCCCCGGCCCCCGCCTTTTTAGGAGGGGGAGAAAATTACTTGGCCCGTTCCAAAACTTCCACGACACGCCAGCGCTTCGTCTTCGAGAGCGGGCGCGTTTCCATGATGCGGACGGTATCGCCCGTCTTTGCATCGTTCTTCTCGTCGTGTGCGACGAATTTCGTCGTCTTCTTAAAATACTTTTTGTAAAGCGGATGCGGCACCTGGCGCGTGAGGCTGACGACGACCGTCTTCTGCATTTTGTCGCTCACCACTTTGCCGATGCGCTCTTTGCGGCGGCCGCGCGCAGCCACTTCCGCAGGTGCCGCGTTCGTTGCTTCGCTCGTTAGAATTTCGTTCTCTGCCATCTTGAATTATACCTTCTGCTTACGTTCCCTGAGCGCCGTTTCCATGCGCGCAATATCGCGGCGCAACGTCGTGATCTGCGCATGGTTATCGAGCTGGCCCACGACCTTCTGGAACTTTAGCGCGGTTAGGCGCGTGCGGTTATCCGCCACCTGCTTTTTCAGCAGGTCGTCCGTCAGTTCCGTTAGCGATGCGTATTTGATGCCTTTCATACTATTATCATTGGGCGCATTACCATGGGCCCCTACAATTATTCTACGTAATCAGGTCGTGTAACCATTTTCGTTTTCACCGGAAGCTTATGCCCGGCGAGCCGAAGCGCTTCCTCTGCCAGTGCCTGGGAAATACCACCGACCTCGAACATAATGCGCCCCGGCTTTACAACCGAGACCCAAAACTCGGGCGATCCTTTACCGGAACCCATACGAGTTTCGGCAGGCTTTTTCGTTACAGGCTTGTCCGGGAAAATCCGAATCCAGATTTTTCCATCGCGCTTCATTGT
>JAKAIL010000099.1 GCA_021825235.1 Bacteroidota bacterium
GATTATAGCACGACGGTTTCGCGGTATTTCCTTACAAAAGAGATAGAGGTTGTAATTTAAAAAAATGGGTTTATTGGAAAAATCCGGGTATAAATATTGCAACCATTTTCATCTATGAAAAATTGCTTCCCCCCCCCCCCCCCGCAAAATCTAAATCGATCGGGTAGCGTGCCCTGGCGAAACGGGAACGGTTTACCGCAGTCCTGGGCAGACTTAGTCGTCATGCCGCCTGCCGATCCACGCAGCATTATTTCGTTCCTTGCGTTCAGCGGGCAGGTAGCTTCGTTCATGCACAGCTCCACCTTTCTTAAGCCCACTACGTGGATTTATCCACCCATGGTCGTTAGCACACCCGGCTCCGGGACGACGCCAGGTGTTCAGGCTGCCAATCCCCAGGATTTCGAGTCCATCGTGGAAGCCACCACCTGGAATGGACTCCATACCATGGTCTCCCCGACCGTGAATCAACTGCCGTTCTCCGTGCAAAAAATTATGTTCCTCAAGGCCAAGCCAAACTTTGTTAATAACCTATTCCTGGATATTACCGGAACGGCGTCTTCTACGGACATACAACTAAGTATCCGGGATAATTCTGCCACGAGCGGCGAATTCCAGAATGCCGCACTCGGAACCATTCCAGCTTTTGTGTTTCCTTCCCACACGTATAGCGGCACCGGCCTGAACCTGCAAGTTTCCTTGCTGCGTACCGGACGATTTAACGTCGCTCTCCGCATTGTGGACAACAGCGGTAACTATAGCATCTTCGAAATGGATTGGATCGTTTTATAACCTAGGCGTATGGCAACGACGAACAATAAAAATCCACTGGGCTCAGTGGCCCTGCATCCATTTTTCGCCATCCCCGACCTCGGATCGGATGGTGATTTTGAGGGAATTAGCAATTCCGAAGTGCCACATGGACACATCGGGACCACACCTACGTTGGGAATTGAACCGGATACTCTGGGAGGAGGAAGTACGGACAGCGATTCTCCGCCTCCGTTCGCGGATATTTCAGTATCGGACGGCGATTATGGTAAGAATGACTTTCTTTACGGGAAAGATACAGGATCCGGTGGAGGGACGGGAGGAAGGCAGGGAGGAACGGGAACAGGTGGAAATATAGGTGGTAAGACAGGAAGTGGGGGAACAAGTCATCAAATTATTCTCTGGCCCAGTGGCTGGTCTTTCGGCGATTTGGGTGATGTGGCTCCCACCTTTGGACCAACCTTCTCTGGAGGAGGTAGCGGAGGAAGCACTGGTAGTGATGCTACGGATCAACTCATGACTGAAATCGAAGATGTGATCAACCAGATTATCCATGTTTTGCCAACCGACAGTAAGTTTGGAATCATCTTTCAGTCGTTTTCGGAACTTATCCATAATACGGTTGGAGGCGCCGATAAAAGCACACTTCAACGTATCCTGGGAATTCTCGGTGATATCAGGGCTATCGTAAAGGCGTCCGAGGCGATCGGAGGAACGCAAGCAATGGATTTTTTAGCCGAGCTGCTTACTGCTCTTACAGCGGATGCAATATCGTGGGAAGATGCTGCACTTATTCTTGCGTTCCTGGTTTCTAATCCTGATCTTGATGCCGTTCTTCTGATCCTTGGCACGATTGAAGCGGCCATATCCGCTTTTAAACTTGGGAAAGCGATATATAAGCAGTTATATATCGCTGTTGCGGCATATATCGACACGCTGTCGACCGACGTGCAAGTGGCGATGTGGAAGCTATACAATTTTATGCTGACACATTAAGTTATGAAAGTAATGGGCCAAGGTAGGCATTCTTGGAGGTATATCGTCGTTCCATTCTATTGTTTAGTTCTAGTAGGGTGTTTTAATCCCAGAGCGCAACAATGGAAGGGAATATCGCCCTACCCCACTCAGCTCGCATCTGCTATATTGAGCCATAACCCGCGGCGGGTAAAGGAGCTTCTCGATAGTGGCGCAAATCCTAATCAAATTAGCAGCGTGGGGCCCGATAGCCACGGAGTTCCGATTAATGTGAACACTCCTCTTGCGATCGCCGTGAGCGTGCGGAAAATCTACGATACTGTGGTATTGAGGCTGCTGCTCGACCATGGAGCCGACCCAAATGGATGGAATTCCCTGTTGGCCAAGAGGTCCAATCAGTATTTTACTCCACTCGTTACTGCAATCGGCATAGGATTGACCAATGCGGTCGAATACCTTTTGCGGCATGGTGCAAACCCAAATGTGATCGATCCCCCTAATGACTGGGCGGGTGCCAGCCCGCTTGGATGGGCGATTAGTGATAAGAGAGGTTTGATAAGATTCGCATTCCTTGATCGGTGGGCCTGGGGAGACACATCCTTAGCTTATCGTAGAAGAATTTACGATACCATTATTGCTACACTCTTTAAGTATGGAGCATCTCCAACACTTGCTGATCATAGAGGATTTACACCACTCCATCAGGCAGCATGGTCTTGCGATTCCTCGGTTGCTGAAGAGTTAATCGCTCGCGGAGCTTCGCTCACCGCAAAAGACAAGGACGGAGAAACGCCTGAAGATATCGCGAGAAAGGAAGGCTGCACATCCGTGCTTAACGTTTTGTTGAGACATCGCGAGCAGCCTCATAAATGAATTATAAAACATCGAATATAGAACTTTACGACGATTTTGTTGAGGAAGGTTTAATCAATGAAGTACTCAATATCATTCAGAGCTTTGGTTTCCATTATGGCTGGAAATCGGCAGATAACGTAGCCTTTAGCCATTGGAATGTTCCCCTTTCACGGACCGGCACGCATTCGAGTAACCGCAAAGACATTCGTAATGAGTTGTCACGGCCCGTGCTAAAACTATGGGAGTCGTTCCAACCCACCTTGCTTCCCAATACTCCGGTGCTCATTCGCACGTATTCGAATGGCTACACCTACGGCAACGATGGTTATATTCACCAGGATTCGCAAGCCCCGGAGGACATGACAGCGATTCTCTTCCTGAATAAGGTTTGGAACGCAAACTGGGCCGGAGAAACCGCAATCTTCGATTCAAATACCGGTGAAATTATTCGTTCCGTACTCCCGAAGTGGCGCCGGCTCTTAATTTTTCCTGCCAACATGCACCATGTGGGCCGTGGTGTTTCGCGCATTTGCCCGCACCTGCGCAATGTAGTAGTGTTCAAAGCCCGGCCGGAGGAGCCCGTGCAGGTAGATAATTCCCGGATTGCGCTAGAGAAGTTGCTTCTGGATGCTGGAATTGATAACGCACCGAACCCCGTGGCGAAGACCCTGGAACAGTTACTAAAAACCTACGACAACCTACAGCATTGGAACTGCTCGCACCCGGTTTGCTTTGCCGGCGCGTTATACGGCGTTTATCTGCCTAATGCTCCGCTCAAAGCTTCGTTCACCGATGTCATCCGGCCTCGCATCTTGGAATTATTTGGCATCGAAGCCGACCGGCTCGCCGCGCTCTTCGCGGTAGTTGATACGAAGAAAGTCGCTTCCGAAGGGATTGCGGTTAATAAATACGATGGTTCTACGCTCACGCTTGAACCGAACGACAAGCAATACCTCATGTTCTTTGGCACAGCAAGCTTGCTGGATAATACACCCATACTCGTTGCGAAAACTTTGGTGAACGGTCCTGCTCCGGCAACGCCGCCGTCCGAAGAAAAAGAAGCAAACGAGGCGGAGCACAAGCCGGAAGCGTAGTCTGCACTGAGGCTCCGCCCCTCATTTCTCCGCAGCATCCCATAGATTTCGTATTTTTGCAGTGCCTGCGCGAGGGGAAACCTGGCACGGGGCAGCTTTTAACTCGAAATCAAACGATACCATGAAACGATACCTTGCAACCCTCCTCGTTCTCGCTGTGGGAATTCCTGCTGTACACGCGCAATCGCTGGGTACCGCCTGGCACCTCATCAATAGTGGCCTTGGCGCCAGCCTCAGCTCCATGCGCTGGACCGCCAACGACACCGGCTATTTCCTCGCAGACCAGTCCACCCTCAGCCTGACGCGTACGACCGACGGGGGTACGAATTTTACGGTCCAGTCTTTTCCGGACTCTCAGGTACTAATTAACGGTGTTAAGAGCCGTTATCTCGAGTTCACCTTGCTGGCGGGCGGAATGTCCTGGCCGACGACGAGTACCGGCTATATTCCGGGAGAAACGACTTCCGATACGTTTGGCCATGCCGCGCGTGCAACGGTCCTCAAAACCACGGACGGCGGCGCGACCTTCCGCGAATATTACCTGACCGATCCGCTGGCGAAATTTAGCCAGTACCTCGATTTTCCGAAGGAGAAGGTCGGGTTTGCCTCCGCGCAATACAACGATTCGATGGTCATGGAAATGACAACCGACAGCGCGAAGGACTGGACCGTGGTCTATCATTCGCCGAACCTGAACCTGTACAACATGAGCTTTTTGGATGCGAAGAATGGGATCGTCTATGCGCTCGATGCCAATAGCGGGACCAATCATATTCTCTACACGACCGATGGATGGGCCACTTCCCACGTGGTCTCCGCACCGGAAGGAAGCTTAGTAAATTACATCAAATGGGATGCAGACACGTCCTGGATGATTGCGATCGACTCGACCATTTATCGCTCCACGGATTCGGGCACGAAGTGGGTTCCCGTGCTCCCGGCCGATACGTTCCAAAGCATCGTGACCGTAGCCTTCCATGATTCCGTTGGATTCGCGTTCCGCAGTAACACGGAAGCCGATACTCTCAAAGTTCCTGTCTTCCACATGACGAAAGATTATGGCAAAACGTGGATTACCGATACGCTTCCGCGCTTCGGCGTGGATTACATCACGCCGATTTCCGCCTCCATGCCGAATGACAGCGTCGTGGACCTGATGGGTTCGACCGCCGGCGGCAGCAAAATTCTGGAGCGGCTTACGCTCCACACGTCTTCCGGCGGTGGGCAGGGAATTGTCAGCATTGCGCCAGTGAGCAGCAGCTCGTTTACGGCTGCGGTGAATGGCAACAGCATCCTCTTCAGCGCGTCTGCCGGTGTGGCGCCACGCACGATCGAAGTAATGGATGTCTTAGGGCGCATCTGCGCCACGGTTTCGCTCGCCCCCGGTGCCAATAGCGGCGAACTTTCCGCAAACCAGTTAACGCCCGGCAGCTATTTTGCGCGGCTCGGCGACCAGATGGTAAAGTTCTCTATTTCGAACTAACGCTATGAAAACATTCATCGTCCTTTCGTTCCTGCTGCTCCTCGGCGCGGGCAGGGTGGCCCAGGCGCAGGAACCCTTCAATGTGTGGCTCCCCATCGATACCACCATCAAGGGAGATACCATTGCATTTCCGACGGTCGATACCGGCTACCTCGCGACTTCGACCACGCTCTATACCACCACCGATGGCGGCAAAACGTTTACCAGCAAGGGATTGCCGCCGATTGGTTCCGGAGCCTATCTTTTACAAATGTGCTGGCCCACCAGCCAGGCCGGGTTCCTCCTCTTCAGTACCGGTGGGAATTCCACCGAACTCTTAGCGACCACCAATGGCGGCGGTAGTTGGTCACCGATCATTCCAGCCGGCCTGCCGCTTGCAAATATTTCCTTCCCAACCGCAGCGATAGGATACGCCACCGGCGAGCTGAACCCCGTCGGAACGGGCTATTTTGTTGCGAAGACCACGAACGGCGGGGCGTCCTGGAGTACCATTGGGAACAATAATCTTTCGCTCGGCCCCATCACATTCAAGGACACTTCGCGCGGCATGTATATTTATTACGACGCGAGCAATGCGCCGCAGGTGATCTATTCCTTCGACGGATTGAAGGACGCGAAAGACGCTTCCGAAATTCCCTTCAATACTCAGGGACAAGTGGGCAATTTCCTCTTCTGGAATGACGATAATTCCTGGATCGTGCAATATCAGGGCATCGTCCGTTCGAGCGATTCCGGTAAGAATTGGACCACCGTACTTCCGGACGATCAGACCGGTACTACCTACGGCGTGATTTCCTCCGCGTGTTTCCATGGGCCGCGCGGCTTTGCCTTCGGCGATAACGCGATGGATTTCGAAACCGAAGACTATGGCGCAACCTGGAACCGTTTTACGAACACCTCGCCGTATATTACGAGCGCTGGAACTACCTGTGCAATGCCGGCCGATACGGTGGCTTATACCACAGGGGTTGGTAATACGGCTGCCCTGTTGCGCTTAGCGCTGGCACCGTTAGCCGTCGAAACACCGCCAGCAGAGAACGAATCGTTCCAGGTTGCAGAAAATGGCGCGTGGGTCCGGTTTACGGCCAATCCGGCGGCAACTGCGCGGAATATTCAAATCTTCGATGCGATCGGCCGCGAGGTAACCTCGCTTCCGCTTGGGCCGATGAACGTGAGCGCCACCCTTTCCCCCGGCATTCTGACGCCGGGAAGTTATTTCGCGCGATTAGGAAACCAGATGGTGAAGTTTGCCGTGTGGTAAGGCTTAGTGCGCCCGCAGCTTTTTGATTTCTTCCGTAAAGGCGGGCAGCACATCGAAGGCATCGCCAATAAGACCGTAATCGGCGATGGAAAAGATCGGCGCGTTCTCATCTTTATTGATGGCGACGATCGTCTTCGAGCTGGACATTCCGGCTAAATGCTGCACCGCACCGGAAATCCCAACGGCCACGTAGAGCGTGGGCGAAACGGTCTTCCCCGTTTGTCCGACCTGCTCGCTGTGCGGGCGCCATCCGGCATCGACGACCGCTCGGGAAGCGCCGGTCGCGCCACCAAAAGCCGCCGCTAAATTTTCGATAAGCGGCCAGTTCTCCGGGCCGCGCAGCCCGCGCCCGCCGGAAACAATCACATCCGCCTCGGCAACATCGAGCTTGCCCTGCGAGAGCGTGAGTTCCGTGGTCTTCTCGGCAAAATCGGAGTCCTGGAACGAAACCGCAACGGCTTGCACGGCGGGCGCCGATGCCGGAGCATCACCCGAAGCTTTCCACAAATTGGGACGCGTCGAGAAAAGCTTGATGGGCGTGGTAACTTTAACATTCATCTGCGCCTTGCCGGCATACACGGGGTGCATTGCAATAATATCGCCACCGTCCGTAGAAAACGCGGTAACGTCCGGCACATAGCCTGCATCGAGCAGTATGGCGACCCGCGGCGCGAGGTCCTTGCCTCGTCCCGTTGCGCCAATGAGAATAACGTCCGCTTTGGCCTGTCTCGCAATCTCTGCCACGGCTTTCGCCGTAGCGTGGGAGGAATAATTCGCCAGGCGCGCATCGCTCGCTGTAAAGACGGCGCTCACGTTTTGCCCCTTGGCCTGTTCGGCAAGTTTAGTGGCGTCCGCGCTGACAATTGCCGCGCTAATCGTTCCACCCAACGCGCGCGCCGCGCTGATGGCTTCCAGCGAGGGCTTGCGAATCTGTCCGTTACGGTCTTCGAAGTAAACTAAAATGTTCATTTTACTAATCTGCGCAATCCGTTTTAATCCGTGTAATCCCGGTTCTGTATTATATCACTTTCGCTTCTTCGTGGAGGAGCCGTGCCAGTTCCCTCGCGGCGGCACCGGCATCGCCATCTACTTTTACGAGCTTGTGCGCGCGGGCTTTGTCGGGCTTTACCATCTGCACCACTTGTGTGCGTGCCGCACTGGGGGCGCCCGCGACTTCCTGAATCGGCTTTTGCTTCGCCTTCATGATGTTCGGCAGCGAGGGATAGCGCGGCTCGTTCAAGCCTTTTTGCGCGGCAATGATGCACGGCATCGTAAGCTCGATCATTTCTCGCCCGCCTTCCACTTCTTTTTCCGCCGTGGCTTTGTTTCCTTCGATGGTAAGCCCCACCACTACCGTCGCGGCCGGCAGACTGAGAAGTTCCGAGAGCATGGGAGCGATTTCCATTCCATCGAAATCGATGGACTGCTTGCCCATCAATATAAGATCGGGGTTGAGGGGCTTAATCGCAGCGGCAAGCATCTCGGCGACCTGGAACGAATCGCTCTTCTCGCCCTGCACGAGAACTCCCTTGTCTGCTCCCATCGCGAGCGCCTGACGAATCGCGTCTTTCACCGCCGGCGAGCCTAAGGAGACGACCGTCACTTCGCCTTTATGCTTATCTCGCAGCCGGAGCGCCTCTTCGACCGCAAATTCGTCGTACGGATTGAGAATGAATTTTACTCCGGCGGAATCCGCCGATTTTCCATCGGATGCGACCGTGATGCGCGTGGTCGTATCCGGTACGTGAGAAACACAAACGATAATATTCATGGATAAGATATAGGTATGATGCCCGCCAGAAGGCAGCCCCCGAAGGGTCTGTACCACGGAGTTGCACTCCCTGGCCCGCGTGCGGATAGCCTGCGTAGGTCGCGGAATGCAATTCCGCACTACACCCGCTGACCTTATTCGATTATAAAAGATAACGCTTCATCCAGGTCCGCTCCCATTGCATGGACTTCGAGATTACCGAAGGGCGTAATGAAATGGGGCGCGTCCTTATGCGCGGCGGTCTTAAACACCAGGCGGCGGTTCAAAATTTCAAAGAGATCCTGGGAAAGCAAGAGCCGGGAAAAAAGCTGTTTATGCTCGTAGAAATACTTCGCCTGCGCGTAGATCGCGGTTTTTATCGTCTCGAACGATGGATCCTCGTCCGCGATTTTAACGCGGACGAGTTCCGCCGGCGCGGAATCCGCCGGGCCGGGCGTGGCTGTACTATCGAATGGCATCCACAGTAAAAACAGCGCGGCGCGAAATCAGTTGCGGGCCCCAACGAATTATTCCTTCAGGAATTTCGCCTGCGAGCGGCCATCGCTCACATACTACAGCCCGGCGGGAAGCGAGGAGACGTCCAGCGTAAGCGTGCCGCTTGTGGGAACCGTTCCGTGCAACACTTCGCGGCCAAGGACATCGAGTATACGGTAGTTAGCGAGTCGATCTGCTGTATTTTTGAAATAAAGTGTGCGCCCGATGACTTAAAGTGCGGTAAACCCGGGTCCTGCTCGGTCCAGGTTTCTCCACCATCGGTACTGCGGCAGAAGATGATAACGTTGCGGTCATTCGTTTTCAGCGAAGTGTCCTGCCGAATTCCCGCGACCATAACCACGTTACCCCAGCTATCGATAGCGGAAAAAGAGTACTCATACTTTACTCCTTCCCAGGACGAATGCGTAACATCCCACTTATAAGATTGCGCCCGCGTGCCTGATGCGAACATCAGGCACGCGATTGCGCTAGGAAGCAACAACTTTATAGTTCTCATCAGCTAATTCTTTATGAATCGAATTTCGGTCTGCCCTTCGCTAACATCGTAGATGCCATTCGGTAACGCGGAAACATCGAGCGTAAGCGTGCCGTTCTTCGAGATAACTCCCGTAAAGATCCCTGGTCAAAGGATTGGATTAAGAAATCGATAAATTATTAAGGGATCTCTGATTAAGTCTGAATCTGGATTCCCGCATTCGCGGGAATGACAGGAATGTGTCTATTTTTGCGCCTTGCGCCATGATTTCAAATTCTGTCATTCCCGCGAATGCGGGAATCCAGACTTATTCAGAGTTTCCTTAAGTCACCTTCCCCGCATACAGCAGCGTCTGATATACCATCTCCACCTTTCCCCCAATCGCATACCGATCGAACATTTTGCGCAGCGCACGCAGCATAGGTTCGAATTTTTCATCGCCGCGGCTTGGAATATAGGAGGAAGAGAGAAGCCGTCCTTCCAGGCCCGCATAATCGAGTTCCTGGATATTCTCGAACTTTAGTTCCAATACGGGCTGGCCCCGGAAAAAGTCTATGGTGCGCAAGCCGTTGGAATTCACAATATTCGCGTCCGGCGAGGACGCGATGACGACGTTCCGGTGGTTCACTTCCAGGTAATCGGTCCCGAAGTTTATAAGGAGTCGTTCGTACTCTCGCAGAAATGGTGTGCTCATTGCATCGCGGTCGTTCCAAAGGATCACAACCCAGCCTCCGGGCCGGAGAATACGCTGGAACTCTTCCCTCGCCCGTTCCACATCGAACCAGTGGAACGCCTGCCCTGCCACAACATAATCCACGGAGTCGTCCGGCAAGGTCGTGTGCTCCGCCGTGCCTTCGATACTCCGGAAATTCTTATACGTAGCGAGGTACTGCTCACCGGCCTTGCGCATGGCACGGTTGGGTTCCACACCAAACACAAGGTTGCCATTGGCCAGCAATAACTCGCTCGAAATGCCGGTGCCGGAACCCACATCGGCAATGCTATGGCTTGGCCGCAATCCGGTCCGCTCTCGCAACGCCTCGAGAACGGCCTGTGGATAATGCGGACGATAGTTTACATAATCATCGACGCGCGAGGTAAACCGCTCGGTGGGGATTTGATTCATATCGAATATATGGCTCCGTGAAAATCTATACTATTCCAAACCCTCTCCCCACCGAAGAGGGTGCCTACATTCCGTAATTTTGCATTCGTGAACGATCAAACGCACATCCCCATTTGGCGGACCACTTCGAAAAAAATCCTCGCGGATAATTCGTATCTTACGCTCGAAGAGCACCGTCGCGAAGAGGAAGGCACGGGGCGGTCCGGCTACTTCTATATCCTCGATGCCCCCGAGTGGGCCAATATAATCGCGATAACCGAGCAGGACGACGTCATCCTGATCGAGCAATTCCGCCAGGGCACGGAGCGGATCGAGCTGGAACTGCCCAGCGGCATGGTGGACGCAGCGGAAACACCGGCGGACGCCGCGCTCCGAGAACTATTGGAAGAAACCGGCTATGAAAAAAGCGAGCGGAGCGAATTCAAAAAAATTGGGGAAGTTTCTCCGAACCCCGCCTTCATGCGGAACAGGTGTCACACCTATTTACTGACCCACGCCCGTTTAACTGGAGCCGTTCGGTTCGATGAGAATGAAACGATCCGCCTGCGGCTCGTCCGGCGAAGCGAGATCGAGCAACGGGTGCGATCGGGGGAAATCCGTCACGCGCTCATCGTTGCAGCCGTCTATTGGATGAAATTGGCGGGCTCTTGAATCTTCGTTCCGCCCGTGGAACGAATGATCGAGGAATGGAAACCAAATAAAAATGCCTTACCCGCGGGGAAAGCAAGCGATGCTTTCAAACCCCTCTACGACGGATAAGGCATTCGACGAGCCGGAGTGTTCAGTGCCGGCTCGCGGTCTTTTTTGCAGGATAATAAAATGCTCCTCGAATGTGCAAGGGAATTACAATTCGAAAGCACTGCGGAGCAAGGTCATTGCCCCGCACTATTATAAGTTCATATCTCGGAAGAATAACTCCCCGATTATTAGAAAACCGTTATTTTTTTGATGAATTCTTTAGTCGAATAGCTTTCAAAATGAAAGACCGCCCAACTTAAACGACTTTCTCTTTTCGTATCGCAGAGGGGATACGTTCCGGTTTCCGGACTTCCCTGGCCGGATTTCGCTCTTCCATTTGAAGGCGCAACGCTTCCGAGAAGATCAATTTCTTCTTTATGGCCGTCTGTTCGAGGACCGGCACCAGGGGCACAGAGTCAATCTGACTGGCGGCACGAATATCCTCTTCGAAACCGAGAGCCGAAAGGTTGCGCCCGTGGTCGGACTCCAGAAGCGTTCGGTAAATGTCCGAGCCGTATTGGGCATAGACGGAAAGCGCAGCGCGAGCGCTATCGGAAAGCTTATCGAGCGCGCGCAGCCCGAACCGGGCCTGGAGCCGGGTAATGAGCATACCGGCGCAGGTCGCATCTTCTAAGGAAAAGGCTTCTTCGAGTCCGCTGCAGACAATCACGAGATGCTCGTTGGCCACATCGGTCACCTGCGAAAGCGCCTCGACCGTCGCCGAAAGATTCACGAAACTCGTCACGAAGCACTGCCGGGCATATTTGGCTTTCGTCAGCGCGACGGCACCGTTGGTCGTGGTGAGAATGAGCGCCTTGCCTTGTACTGCTTCCTCGGTATATTCGAACGGGGAGTTCCCAAGCTTAAACCCCTCGATGCGCTTTCCGCCCCGCTCGCCGCAGAGGACCGTGGAGGTCGAATGGAGATTGCCGACGATCTTCATGGCCTGCTCGACGGTGGCAACGGGGATAATCTCCCGCGCGCCCGCGCGCATGGCATAGGTAATCGTCGTTGAGGCGCGGAGCACATCGATGGCGATTACGATCTTATCCCGAAGCTCGAGTTCGTCGAGATGGTTCGGAGAGAAATAAACGGTTATTTCCACGTCAATATAGTTAAAGCGGCAACGGTCCAAAAGCCCCGCCAGGAGCAGTATTTCAAAATAGTGAGCGGTAAACCACGAAGAGGAGAAAAACTCTCCCGCTTTACGCGAATATTACGGGAACGTTACCGCCCGATTCAAGCAACGCGCGTAAAACTTGCCACCTCCCTCTGGCGAACGGCTGAACCATTGAGGGCTCCCCTATCCAATTTTCAGGCCCGCCGGGAAATTTCGTCACTTCCTCAATTCTCAATCAGCAATTCGCTGCGACATTGGTATTAGTGAAAGGCACCATTTGCAATCGCAATCAGTAATCCAGAGATCGCGATCACCTGTCCGATCCAAAAACCCAGCATCCACTTTAGGAGCGAAAATCTCATGTCGTGCATTTCAACCCCAATAATATAGCAAGGCGCATGGAACTCTGCCAACCGTTTTATATCGGCCTTGCTGACGGCACATCGAAGGCGACCTTGATTATCAAGTTTTCGTTCCGTAGCTTTCACCTGCACAACGCAAAATGCTTTTGCATAATTGCCTCTTCTCAATTCAACATATAAATCAAGGGTAGGCCACTTCTCGCCGAGGTTCACCGCGTCGAATAAGAATTTTCCTTGAACTTCCGTTTGTAGGATCAGCTTTACAAAGGTCTCAGCCCTTCCGCCGATCACATTAGAGTTCGACTCCCCTTCTTCTTGGTCATTATGTTTACGCCGCGAAATTCGTCACTTCTTCGATCAGCGTTGAAACGATCTCCTCTTCCTTAATCCGCCGCACCATCTCGCCTTTGCGGTAAAGGATGCCCACGCCCTTTCCAGCGGCGATACCAATGTCTGCCTCGCTCGCTTCGCCGGGGCCATTCACCACGCAGCCGAGCAGCGCCACTTTTACCGGCTTCTTAATGTGAGCAACGGCATCTTCCAGTTCGCGGGTAACTTTAAACAGGTCAATTTCTAAACGGCCGCAGGTGGGACACGCGATAATCTCCACATTGCGCGAGGCCAGACCAAGCGTGCGAAGAATTTCCTTACCGGTTTCGACTTCTTTCTCCGGTTCGTCCGTCAGCGATACGCGGATAGTATCGCCAATACCCTCGGCCAGCAGGGTTCCGATTCCAACAGAAGATTTGATCGAGCCAACGCG
>JAKAIL010000338.1 GCA_021825235.1 Bacteroidota bacterium
ATCTAACCCTGACATTTCTATTGTGCTAAGAACCTGACATTTCTAAGGTGCTACTACACTCTGTCAAATAGTTCTTTGCTACGGATACATCGCTTTTGAGTATTTTGCCGGCTGGAGCTTTTCCCCACGTCGTCAAGCCCATGTGTTCCTTCGCGTGGTCCGCGCGCTCAACGATCAGCTCCGCCGCTGTGTGACCATGAACAGCATAATGCATTTTGTTCTGCACTTTGGCAAAGAACATCTGCGTAATCGGTGAGTCGCGGTCGTAATCCATTGCCGTCGAATAGATGTCCGTGATCTTTTGATAAAAACGCCGCTCCGAAAGACGTATCTCTCGGATCTCCTCCAACAACCGCTCGAAGTAATCCTCATCCAGGAACGCACCGTTCTCCATCCGCTTTCGGTCCAGCACATAGCCGCGAAGCGTGTAGTCCCGCAGAACGACTGTGGCCCATTGCCGGAACGACGTAGCCCGCTTGGAATTCACACGGTAACCCACCGCGATGATCGCATCCAGACTGTAATGCCGAACTGCATAGGTTTTGCCATCCGACGCAGTTACCGAGAATTCCTCGGTAACTGACTCTGCGGGGAGTTCACCCTCCTGAAAGATATTTTTCAGGTGCAGCCCGATGTTATCGCTCGATGTCGCAAAAAGTTCACCCATGCTCTTTTGTGAAAGCCAGATCGTCCCATCTTGCACGCGCACTTCCACGCCGTCGCCGCCCGTCTGGTAAGCAAACGTCAGAAACTCCGCTGTGCTGTTGCGGATGCGGACGCTCTTCGGTGGTTGTTTTTTAGGCATAAAACGCCGCCCACTTGTTCTTGCCATCGGAGGCAGTTGTAAAGAATTTCTTTACAACTGAGTCTTCGGCCAGTTCGCCCTCCTCAAAGATGTTTTTGAGGTGCTGGCCCACATTGTGCTTCGTCGTCTGAAGAAGCTCCGCCATGGCAAGCTGCGTCAGCCACACCGTCTCCTCCGCAAGCCGCACTTCCAGCTTCGCCTCGCCCGAAGGAGCCGTATAGATCAGGATCTCACCGGTCGATGCTGTCGGGAGTTCTTGCATGGTTTCACTCATGGCTTTGGTCGTCCTGGGGTGCTGGTGAGTGGCCGATGCTCTTGTGAGTCGACCATGATGGCCATTCAAAATAGAAATGTCCGCCGCGCTCATTATTGCGCCGGGCGCGGTGCGTCGGAGCCGTAGCGCTGCACGGCGTCGGCCAAGTATCTCACGATGAGTTCCCGTTTCGAGGTATGCTGCTGGCTCGCCAATCGCTCAATATCGCGCATAACGAGCAACTCCTTCAGTTTCAGGTCAATCTCCTCAGTGGGCTTGAGGTTCGAAAACTGCATGCGCTCGGCCTTCGCCCAATCGAAATAATCGGTCGTATCGTGGGTCGTCCAGAATTCAAACTCCTCGTCCTCGTTTCGGAACTCAGGAATATCGAGCAATCGCTTCTGCATAATTTCTCCGTTCTTTTCGGCTCATGGGCCACGCATTCACTACGCGCAGCCGTCCGTCACGCATGGTGTAAATAACGGTTAAGAGTCGCCCTTCATTTGTTCTGCCAAAAGCGAAATGGCGCTCTTCCCGTTCCGAATGTTTGAGATCGGGCCGCCCGCCGAACGGCCCGTTCAAAAAAACCTGCTCGCACTCCGAAGGGCGCACCTGATGCGAGTCCCATATCTTGAGGATGTTCCCGGCATCCCACTCGAATCCTCGCACTTGCTCGAACGGCAGCATAGCCGTAAAACGCGTGAGGCCACCACTCTGCTCCCGCCCCACGCCGTGAACAAAACAAAAACGCCCGGACCTTCCGGTTCGGGCGTTCTTAGCGGCGCGGAGACCGCGCCACAACAAATCGGCGAACTTATCGTTTCGAGAACTGGAACTTCTTCCGTGCTCCGGGCCGGCCCGGTTTTTTGCGCTCGACCATTCGCGGGTCGCGCGTGAGCAGTTCCTCTTTGCGCAGTAGCGGACGGTTATCGGCGTTCATCTCCGCCAGTGCCCGGGCAATCGCTAAGCGGACCGCACCGGATTGCCCCGTCGTGCCGCCGCCCATCACGTTGGCGCTGACATCATAGCTGCCAAGCGTATTCGTAACCTTGAACGGGCGCACCACATCGTCGCGATGGAGCGGATTCGGGAAAAAGTTCTCGAAGGACCGGCCGTTAATGGTGATGTTCGATTCGGATCCTGCCGCGCTGGGCTTCAGGAATACACGCGCCACAGCGTTCTTGCGGCGCCCGATAAAAATTTCTGCTTGTTTTGCCATTCCGGGCAATAATGAATTATGAATGATGAATTATGATAACGAGTACGGCTGTGGCTGTTGCGCTACGTGTTCGTGCTCCGCGCCGGCATAGACTTTCAGCTTCTTGAAGGTCTTGGTTCCGAGCGAATTTTTGGGGAGCATTCCTCGCACGGCTTCCGAAACAATTCGTTCCGGGTGCTTTGCCATGACTTCGCCGAATTTCTCGAACCGCGCACCGCCCGGATAGAGCGTATTATGGTAATATTCTTTCTGCTCCATGCGCTTGGGTGCCATCTTTACTTTCGCCGCATTAACGACGATTACAAAATCGCCGGTGTCCACGTTGGGCGAAAAGGTGGCTTTATGCTTGCCCCGCAAGAGCGAAGCAACCCGCGTTGCGAGCCGCCCGACCGTCTGGCCATCTGCATCTACCAAATGCCACTTCCGCACGACTTCACTTTGTTTCGTCGCACGAGTCCTTACTATGCCGTCATTTTTAGCTGCCACAGCGTAATTTCTCCAAAAATCTAAATTTTACCCGTTTTTCGGCGGGGCTATAAGCGTTGATAGGCGGGGTTAGTTCCGACGACAGGCATAATACCCTGCTACCGCTCCTCGAACGAGAT
>JAKAIL010000100.1 GCA_021825235.1 Bacteroidota bacterium
TCGCTTCCTCTGAGACATCTTCCGGAGAAATTTTTCCGCTCCGAACTTCCAGGGCAATTGCCTGCATCGCTCGTATCAAATCCCAGCGGCCAGAATAACTGAGGGCCAGCGTGAGCGTAAGCCCTTTATTTTTCGAAGTTCTCTCGATGGCACTCGCAAGTTCCTCCTGCACGAGCTTTGGAAGCAGTGTGGTTTGGCCGATGGTCTTGAGCCGAACGCCGTTCTGGAACATTTCCGCAAGTTCCTCGCGCAGCATTTTTACGAGCAATCGAAACAGCATGGAAACTTCCCGCTTGGGGCGTTTCCAGTTCTCGGTCGAAAAGGCGTAAACGGTGAGGAAATCCATGCCGAGTTCGCGTGAGGATCGGGTTATATCTCGCAGGCTTGCAATGCCTGCCTGATGTCCGGCCGCCCGTGGCAGCCCTCGTTCTTCCGCCCAGCGACCGTTGCCATCCATAATAATGGCGATATGTCGCGGCAATTTACCCTGCACGCGCAATGCTTGCTGCACTCGCTTATCGTCTTCGGATTGCTGGTATGGCTCCGGGCCGAGAAATTTATGCATGTATCAGAACAAGCCTTCGAACGTCCGAAGGATTCCTCGTTCGCCAGCAAAGGCGTCTCGAATTCGGATTTTGGGACGTTCATTCATCGGTAAAGGAAGCTCATTCTCAGAAAAAAATCCTACTTCTGAAATCTCTTCATTAGGATGCCATTCCTCCCGACCAATAATGGATGCTTCGACAAATATAAGCGTCTCTTTCTCGATTGGTTTGAAATAGACACCAATAATCTTTCGTGGGTCGATGTGATAACCTGTTTCTTCCAATACTTCGCGCTTCAATGCCTCTGCAATCGTCTCCCCAGCTTCTACGCCACCGCCGGGCGTAGTCCAACTGCGGTTTCCATACGCCATGCGGACAAGGAGAATTCGATGATGCTCATCGAAGATGGCGGCAAATGCAGATAAGTTCACTCTGTGTATTCTAATTTTTTGTATCTAATACCAATAGCGCGCATGTTTTGTCCACTGTGACGAGGGATAGCGAGTGTGAAGTAATTGATACGCCTGTTTCGAGTAATCAATCTTTACGCTGTCTTCCGTGCATCCATACCGCGATGCCATTACTGCGCGGTAGAGCATTTCGGGTGCATGAGGATCATTGGGGAATTTATTGGCGAGGTCTATTGTCGCACGACCTAAATAAGTCGGCGCTGCACCTGTGGACTGAAGTGCCGCGATTTCATGCTGAGCACGCTGGTCCTGATCCCTGGTCAGGAATGGAGGGGGTGAAGGTAATACTGTGTCGCCGTTCCACCATAGGTTAGTGCCACTCACCACATCCTGACACCACCACCACGCGCCGTTTCTGTCTAACCGGCCGTAACCGCTATAGATAATCGGTTGAAAGCTTGGATTCTTGAGAAGTGTATAAATAGCGTCCATTCGCTGATGGGGAGGATCGGGGTCGTCGGCATATGTTAGCATAGGATCTGCAAGCGATGGCGCTTCCGAGGCGATCGTGCGAGCAGCACGCATACCAATCTCAGAATTATTCAACAATACGCTTCGGGTCCAAACTGAGAGAAGCAGATCAAAACGCAAATATTTGGGGAGGATTGTATCGTATGCGGCACTGTCGAGAAGGTCAAGTGGTAGCCGAAGATTAAAGATATTTGCGGCATCCTGATCGAAAGAAAGGCGATCGCGTTGGCGAGAGGCCGCATCGGTATCGGGCACGGTGCTAAGCGGCATGTCGGATTCGTCAGAAAAACCAATTGGACTGCGCACGGCGCTTTTCAGGAATTCTTCGAACGTTGTAGCGGTAGCCATTCGGAAACTCAAAAGGGCGTTACGCAAGGTTCCAGAAATTCCAGAAGTATGCAAGTCAGCGATAATTAATGCACCAGCATCCTGGCTATCGCCTTGCCTTAGTAGGTCCTGAATTTCGTCATATTGAATTGTTTCCCAGGATGGATCTGTGTGGCGAACTGTATTCGCAGCAGCAAGAACTTCCGGGGAAAGCTTATTTGATACCGTTTTCGATAGCAAACTTATGAGCCAAAGTTTATCATGGTTTGCATTCCATTCCCTCACGACATGCGCATAAGCACGCGCCGAGGTATCCTGAAACGATACGATCCAATCCGTCATCGAATCCGGTACAGGATAAGGTATGCTGTCGAAATTGGCGTCAGAGCCTGAAAAATCCTCCTCGAGCGCCTTGTCGAGCGCATTGGTATACTCATTAAGATTTGAACGAAAACCCACGGAGTCCAAATTTTCTTCCAGTGTATCGCCGAATCGGGTGACTCGTTCTAATGGCGGTTGCAACCGTGCCTGGATGTAATCGAGCAGGCCCAGCGCACTCTCTCGATATGCACTCTCTTTTGGATCGTTAGCAATCGCTTGGAGTATTGATTGAGCAATCCGTAGTTTTCCGGGGTCATTTACGGGAAGTGTGGCCTTGCGAAGATAGCATCGTCCGATCATGTAGTCTGCTAAAGCATGATAGGGACTTGTGGCATTTTCGGCTATCGCACTAAACTGGGAAGCCGCGAGGTCGAAATATTCTCCATAGAACAAGGCACATGCAGATTGGTAACGCGACAAAGCATCGAGTTCCTGATTCTCAGCATAGATCGTTGGCATGACGAATGCCTGCCCCCCACTGGAACCATCCTGAAAAACTATATCCTGATTTGCTGTCCAATTTTGAACTAGGGTACTATTGAGTCCATACTTCTGGATAATCTGCTCCAACGTATGCGCGGCTTCCCTCCACGCGTCTTCCGTAACACATTGATACTCCAGGAAATTACCATTTGTGTTTTCGTACTTGACTCCATCCTGCATCCAAATCTTTTCGGAGTCGACTCCCGGCAAACTAAGGCGTACTGCTTGCCAAGAATTAATAGAGGTATCGGATTCCCTGTAGTTCAGTCGTGCATTCCAGAGGTCTATGGCTCCGCTTTGCTCTGCAGGATTTAGTGGCCGGTCAGTCAGATATCGATAGGCAACCGCAAGGTACGACCGCGCAAACTGAGGTCGCAGAATTCCGAGCTTTCCTTTAGCGAAATTGCCCAACGGAAGTTCGGGATGTACGATGAATTCGTAGGCTGGTTCTGTGGGGGCAACTGCACATGCATGGACTCGCATGTTTGGTAGGAAGTAGAGGAGCGCGGCAAGTGCGGTTGAAATTGTGCATAGCACGGCCCAGCGTCGGAATTTTTTATGATCGGAGTGCTTACTCACCCGACCGTGAAGCAATGTTCTCAAGGGTTTCATGGAGATTCTTCTTATTCCAAGGTTGTGGATTGAACAAAAAAATCTGCCTATCCATTGCCACGTTTGGTACGGGTTCATCGGTACTGAGTCCAAGTGCTGTAGAAGCGATGTGCGCCTGAATGGAATGCCCATAGTTAAAATAGTCTCTCACTGATTTACTTTGGGATCCCATCCGAAAAAGCATCGGCACGGCTTTGCTAACGGGAAGAGAATCGATCCACGTATCGTGAATGCACCAAGACGCTAATGCGGTCATAGAGAGCGGTCGGTTACCAAGTTCATTATGGACAAAATGAAGCAGTCGCGCATAGTTATTTCGGTCACTGTAACTGGCATCAAAATCTATCTGAACTCCCGTGCTCCCAGCAAGCTCACTAATCTTTGCGCTCGCTGCACGTAATTCAGTAGACGTCAGTATTCTGAAGGTGGAATCACGATCTTCGAGACGAATCACCGGCAGAACATACACATTTTTCGGCAACATAATTGGCTGGTGCCTGGCTTCGAAATAAAAATGATCATGTTCGAATTCGATTGTCATCACAAGCGGAGCGACACCAAACTTGTTTATATTAATAAATCTCAAATCCTCAGGTACATCCCATGCCCATAAGATATATTTCGGCTCATGTGCTGATTGGTGCTCAATCAAAAAAGCGGCCAAGACGAACATTCCTAAAAGGAAGGTGACAAGTAGAATCCTTTTGGATATCCTCATAGTCCAAGCTGCCTTACATCCTTCAGATAACAAGCTCTGAAGCTTCCGCTATCAGTGCTTTCGCTTTCTCCCTGGTCGGCGCCTCCGCAATGATCCGTAGGATTGGCTCCGTGTTGCTCGCGCGGGCGTGCAGCCAGGAATTGCCGAAGTCAAAGCGGAGTCCATCCTCTCGATTGACTGACGCCGCCCGTGGGGCAAAGCGATCGTAAAGAACGGACAGGGCCGAGGAGACTTGTGCTGGAGTCGCTAATGCAATCTTCGATTTTACAATCTCATAGTGGGGTAGTTCCTTTCGTTTCGCGGAAATGGGCCCGCTAAATTCTGCCAGCGCTGAAAGGCACAGCGCAGTTCCTACCAATGAGTCCCTTCCTGTGTGTACCAGCGGTAAAACCACTCCGCCCGAGCCTTCACCGCCAATGATTGCATTGGTCTCGCGCATCTTTTTCGCCACATTTATTTCGCCCACGGGAGTGCGAAAAAATTTTGCACCATACTGTTCGGCAATATCTTCCACCGCGCGAGTGGTAGAGAGATTAATAACTATATTTTGTACCGGTTGGGAATGCTTCAATACGTGTTCCGTTGCAAGGGTGATCGTATTCTCTTCGATAAATGGCTCGCCATTTTCCATGATAAGAACGAGGCGATCAGCGTCTGGATCCACGACAATTCCCAAATCGGCCTTCTCTCGAAGAATTGCGTCTTTGAGGGAAGCTAAATTCTCAGGAACAGGCTCCGGACGATGTGGAAAAATCCCGGAGCCATCGCAATGGAGTTCGATGATACCGACAACGCCAAGTGAGTGCAGCAGTCGAGGTAAAATATGGGAACCGGATGCGTTCACGCAATCCAGCACAATGCGGAAATTTCTTCGAGCAATTTTCTCTTGGTCGATAAATGGAATATCGAGGACCGCCTGAATATGTTGTTCCGCAAAATCGCGACCATCGATTACATCACCGAAATCTTCGGGTGGTACCGATTCCGGCTTCGTGGTATCGACAATGTCCCACAAGACTCGGTTCTCTTCGCCATCAAGGAACAGTCCTGTTTCCGCGATAAACTTCATTCCGTTCCACTCGCTCGGGTTGTGGCTTGCCGTAATGATGATACCGCCTACAATTTCCGGCTTGGTTTCGACGGCGAACATCACTGTCGGGGTTGGCGCCATGCCGAGTGCGAAAACATTGCAACCAGAAGTAACTAAAGCATCGATCGCGATCCTGTAAAATGATTCTCCGCCAAAGCGGCCATCGTAACCAATGGCAATCGTTCCTTTGAAATCGTGATAGCGGGCAAAGCTTGCGGCATAACGGGTTACTTCGTCGGCGGAAAGTCCGTCGGGAGCGCCAACAATTCCGCGGAGACCGGAGATAGATCGTATAAGCATAAGTGAGAAGAGAGTAACGAGTTTAGGAATTCATAAATTCTAACTCGTTACTCTCTTCTCAAATGCCTCATTGCCTATGAAGTCGATTGCGTTGCCCCCGTTGCCGGTGTTTCGCCGCCACCCGCGTCTGCAATGGACTTCCGCATGTTGGTGTCCGCCTGAAGATTCTGGAAATTGTAGTAATCCATGACACCAAGATGTCCCTGACGGAACGCATCGGCGATTGCCATCGGAATTTGCGCTTCGGATTCGACGAGCTTGGCACGCATTTCCTGCACGCGCGCTTTCATTTCCTGTTCGGTCGCGACGGCGGCAGCACGGCGCTCCTCGGCTTTGGCGCGAGCGATTTTAAGTTCCGCTTCGGCCTGATCGCTCTGAAGTTTTGCGCCAATGTTATCGCCGATGAAAACGTCGGCAATATCGATGGAGAGAATTTCGAATGCCGTGCCAGCATCCAACCCTTTATCCAACACGACCTTCGAAATTCGATCTGGTCGTTCCAACACTTCTTTGTGCGATTCCGAAGTTCCGATCGTAGTAACAATTCCTTCCCCGACTCGAGCGAGAATGGTTGCTTCACCAGCGCCGCCAACCAGGCGCTCGATGTTTGCACGAATCGTCACGCGAGCTACAACCCGAACTTGAATGCCATTCTTTGCCACGGCGGGGACCTGCGGCGTTTCGATAACTTTCGGTGTAACCGAAAGCTTTACCGCTTCGAGCACATCGCGCCCGGCAAGATCGATGGCGGCGGCGCGGTTAAAATCTAACTCGATATTCGCTTTGGCGGCACTGATAAGAGCGTTCACCACACGCGGCACATTCCCTCCGGCCAGATAGTGAGCTTCGAGCCTCGGCAGCTCAACCGGAATGCCGGCTTTGAGGGCCGTGATCTTCGACCGAACGATAACGTCGGGTGGAACTTTGCGAAGACGCATTCCAACTAAGTCCGAAAAAATTCGGACATGGACGCCGGAGGAAAGCGCGGTAATCCACAAACCGAGCGGAATGAAGTAAAAAAAGAGAATAAGAAAGAATAGTAGTACAATGACTATCGCTATAGGTCCGATCGCTGTCATAGGAGTAAAAAGTAAACGATGGCGAAAAAATTGGTATGCAAATTTACGAATTTGAATCGGAATCGTTTCTGATTTGCAATTTTAAGAAGGAAAGCACATTTGCCCCACTTTTCCCCACTGCAAGAAATAATTTTTTCTTAAATTTTTGGAAACGCTTCTCATGGAAATTTGCTTTGAATGTGCGAACCTCATGATTTATCATGAGGATTCTAAATAGGGCAAACAAAACAAGAGCTCCGCAGCGCTGCCTTCTTTTCTCGGCACGCTGCGGTTTTTTTTGCGGCACTCGCTTTACATGAAGTTCCTAAAGTTCCTAAAATTAAGTGTGGGTATCCGGTGTTTCAAAAGCAGCGAACCGATGACTCACGCGATCTCTCTTCCACCATTAACCTATGCCTGGATTTAGCACGACAGCAATTCATACCGGTCAGGAGCCGGAAAAAGTTACAGGAGCCGTAACGGTTCCCATCTTTCAATCGACGACGTATGCGCAGCACGAGCTTGGCGAGCACGTGAAGTATGATTATGGTCGTACCATTAACCCTACGCGTGAAGCATGGGAAACGAGCATCTCGGCGCTGGAGCATGGGAAATATGGCTTTGCGTTCTCATCGGGGATGTCTGCTATTGCCGCTGCCCTTTCGCTCGTCAAGCCGCGAGAACACGTCATTGCCGGCAACGATATGTATGGCGGTACCTACCGATATTTCTCGAAACTGCTGGAACCCGTAGGGATTGAATTTTCCTACGTGGACATGACACGGCCGGAGAATGTGTCGAAAGCTATTCGTCCTAATACCCGGCTTATTTATTGCGAGACGCCGACCAATCCCATGATGAGCCTAATTGACCTTGCAGCCGTAGGGCAGCTTGGTCGAGATCGGGAAGTCATGACGGTGGTCGATAATACGTTTGCAACACCGTATCTTCAAAATCCGCTGGATCGTGGGATCGATATGGTACTCCATTCGGTAACGAAATATCTGGGCGGGCATTCGGATGTGCTCGGCGGAGCTATTGTTACCTCACATCCGGATATTGCGGAGCATTTGAAATTCTACCAGAATTCGTATGGCGCTGTGCCATCGCCCTTTGACTGCTGGTTGCTCCTTCGGAGCGTGAAGACGCTCGCGCTTCGGATGCGTGCGCATTGCGAAAATGCTCAAATCCTTGCGGATAAACTGGCCGCGGATGGCCGGGTAAAGCGCGTATATTATCCCGGACTTGCAACGCATCCGCAACATGAACTGGCGGTACAACAAATGAAGGATTTTGGAGGCATGGTATCAGTGGAAACCGGAAGCCTTGAAAATGCCAGGAAATTTACGGACGCACTCCGCTATTTTACGCTGGGTGAAAGCCTGGGTGGAGTGGAATCGCTGGTATGCCATCCGCGCACGATGACCCATGCCTCCGTTCCGGAAGCGCGCCGAAACGAGCTTGGGATTACACCCGGACTTATTCGACTGAGCGTGGGCGTCGAGGACATTGGCGATCTCACGGAAGACATTGATCGAGGTTTGTCCGCCCTATGAAGACAAAAGCTTGGCTTATGGTAGCCCTTTTTGTCCTCGGATGTAGTCAGAAACCAAGCGTACGTTCCGAGGACATTGCGTACGTGCAGACCACCGTTGATTTGCTTCGCACACGCGCCAACTTTGCACCGCAGATGGACTCCGCGCAAATACAGTTTTCGCTCGATTCCGTTTATCGGCGGCACCATACTTCTGCATCAGAGTATCAGCAGCAAAGCGCGGCACTTGCCTCCGATCCCAAAAATGCCGAAGTGGTCTTCGCAGCGATTAGCGATTCGATCTCGAAGAAGTAACGCACACATCGCAGATGCTACAGCCTGTGGAGTGAGTCCGTTCGCCAAAATAATGGAGGATGGTATTCTGCCGGCAGTTCCAATCTACCGCATAGGCGAGCATTGCCTCCAGTTTTGCCTTATTGGCTTCAAAGCGGCGCTCTAATTCTCGGCCGCCTACATCGAGCCGGTGGAGTGGCGTGCGTTCGCTGATAAGTGACAGGTGATACACATCAGCTCTCGAACGTGTAGCAGGGGTATAGCGAATAAGTCCCAGTCCTTCGAGAGTCCGGATCGCCAGTTTGAAATCGTCCAATGGAAGGTTATGCCGCTCCATCATTTCTTCCTGTTCCAGCAGAACATCTCGCTCGAAGGCTTCCGCATCGAGCGTTCGAAGCAGAGCGGAAATGGTGTTTTTTACGTGCTTGCTCGATGAACGAAAAGCGATCTCATCGAGTCGGGCACGAGTGGAGGTAAATCGAATGCGTGGCGGGCCATCCAGCGCCATGCCACGATGAAGTTGAACATGCCCGGCTTGTACCAATACTTCCAAAATTGCTTCCATAGAAGCGCGCGGCTTCGGAATTCTCTCCGAAATATGAGTATTTTGTATGGACAGCATTCCCGGATACAACGCACCTACCGGATTGCCCGCTATTTCATGCAAAGCCGTATATACGGCTTTCACTTCGGCCTCTTCCGGCGAATTGGAACGCAGCAGCGATTCCTGCAACAAACGGTCGCGTGTATTATAAAAGAGGATCGCATGAGCACGCTCGCCATCGCGTCCGGCCCGACCAGCTTCCTGATAATAGGCCTCGATGGAACCGGGAATATCATAGTGGATAACAGCGCGGACATCCGGCTTATCCACGCCCATGCCAAAGGCGCTGGTCGCGACCATGACTTGCGTTTCGTTCTGCTGAAAGCGCTCCTGTATTTGCCTTCGAAGTTGTAAAGGAATACCAGCATGATAACCTTCCGCTCGGGTGGACCGCGCTCGTAAGTCCTGTGCTATGCGATCCGCGGATTTGCGTGTACCGGTATAGATTATCGCTGGTCCCGCCACGCTCGCGAGAATATCGTGGAGGCGAACGTCCTTGTCACAATCGCGAAGTACGCCGTAGGCAAGGTTTGGCCTCTCGAAGCCGGTTACAATTTCCAGGGGATTCTGTAATTGCAGGAGTTGCGTAATATCGGCACGAACTTCCGGGGTGGCCGTTGCTGTGAGCGCGATGATTGGCGGTCGAGCACCGTTTGCAAATCGGGAATAAACGTCCGGAATGCGTCGGTACGAAGTACGGAAATCATGTCCCCATTGGCTAATGCAATGGGCTTCGTCAATAGCGAGAAGAGAAATCGGCAGATAGGCCAGTTCTTCGACGAACGGAAATGATTCCAATCGTTCCGGGGCGACGAAAAGAAGCTTAATAGCGCCTGTTTGAGCGCGGCGAACGAGCGCGCGCGTCTCAGCATAGCTAAGTGTACTATTGAGCGCAACTGCCGAAACACCAAGATGCCGCAGCCGATCCACCTGGTCCTGCATGAGCGCAATGAGCGGGGAAATGACGAGTGTTATTCCAGGCAATACGAGCGCTGGCAACTGATAGCATAAAGATTTACCACCGCCGGTCGGCATGATGACGAGCGTATCGCCATGCGCAAGGACATTCTCGATTGCTTCGCGCTGCATCAGGCGAAAGCCGGGCAAGCGAAAGCGAGTTCGAAGTACTTCTTCGAGCGAGGTGCTTGCTATTTCAGCCGCGAACGACATTTCCGATCCTTACCGGTGCTTCGCCAAATCCTAAAAGAGCTGATTCGATGGCATTCGCTCGGGAAGATGGAACAATCAGGATGAGGCCGATTCCAAGATTGAATGCCCGGCGCATATCTTCCTCTGGTACCATTCCCGCTTCCTGAATGAGGTTGAAAATGGGTGGACGTTTCCAGGCGGTCCAATTAACCGAGAGCGAAAGTCTTTCGCTGAGCACTCGGGACGTGTTTCCGACAATTCCGCCACCCGTAATGTGGCTTAACGCGTGAATATCCTCTTTTGCATTGAAATGTTCGAGAAGATGACTGATCGCTCCAAGATAAGATCGGTGTACTTTGAGCAGCGCATCGGCGATCGTTTCACCACCAAGCGAATGTGGCGTTGAGGACAGCGGATATCGTGGAAAGAGTGCTTTCCTTGCAAGGCTGTAGCCATTGGTGTGAAGTCCGTTACTGGGCAGGCCGATCAACATGTCGCCTTCTGAAACATTTTCGCGGCGGAACATGCGGTCGCGGTCTACTACACCAACAATGGTCCCGGCAAGATCATAATCATGCCCGGCATACATGCCGGGCATTTCCGCCGTTTCACCGCCAATGAGCGCACAGTTATTTTCTGTGCAGGCTTTGACGAATCCAGAAATCACCGCTTCGCCAACACTTACATCCAATTTCCCGGATGCGAAATAGTCCAGGAAAAACAGCGGACGAGCGCCGCAGACCAGAATATCGTTAACACAATGGTTTACAAGGTCCTGACCTACAGTATCATGCCGGTTTGCTTCGATCGCTATCTTAATCTTCGTACCTACGCCATCGGTACTGGAGACGAGTACCGGGAATTTCATCTCAGGGAACCGGCCATCGAAAAGTCCGCCAAAGCCGCCAATATCGGTGAGCACACGGTCGTTGAAGGTCTTGCGCACCACTGGTTTGATGCGATGAACCAGCTCTTCGCCCGCATCGATATTCACGCCCGCCTGTGCGTAGGTCAAGCCATATTGCTGCTGCTCGCGAACTTCGTCTGCAATATTCATGGGCGAACGTTGGCGGTATAAATAATGGTCATTCCACAGTTTAAGATGACGCCCGTCTTCGGCACACTTTGAAGATTACATGCGAGGGTCGCCGGAAAGGACGTGTTGCGCATGTATTTTGTAATGTCAATACCGGTAAGGGTAAAGTTGGTATCGACCGTGCCTTGCGGCAGTGAATCCATTGCTACGGTATCGGCTCCGATAAGAATATGAATCACGCCAAGCTGATCGAGCGTGAACGTGGGATCGCTTGAAATCAAAGAAATGCGTCCTACCTGCGCCGTTTTAAGGAGATACGATCCACTTAAGCTATCGACGTATGCATTGGTATCAATAGTGCCCGTTGCTACGAACGTGTCTTTATTGATCGGCGTGAGATTCGAAAGCGAGAATTGGACGCTTCGATCAATGTTGAACGTTTCGGTTTGTTCAATTGGAGGATAGTCGGCGCAACCCGCGACGAGAACTATGACTGCCAAAAAAAGGAAAAAGTGAATTCGTTGCACGATGTGATGCCCTGAACGGAGAGCTAACGATTAGCGGTTCCTGCATGTTTGCACTTCTCCTGAAGTGAAGTTAGCTCCACATTCCAACACTCTAACGATTCTGCTAATTGATTTATCCGAGTATTCGTATTCGCAACAAGGAAGAATTCCGGCTTTTAGGCGGTCATCTTTGGGCTTTCAGCAATGAACTTCTCGATCTGCCGAAAGATTTAGAAGCCGGTTCGATCGTGACGCTTGTGCGCGAACGCGATGGCGCGCCCATCGCAACCGGGTTCTTCAATCCACATTCGCTTATTGCGTTTCGGTTGCTTACGAGGAATACCGGCGAGGTAATTGACTCGGATTTTTTCGAGCGGCGCATCCATACATCAGCCGAGCGGCGCTCGTTGCTGGCTACGCGGCGCAATGCATACCGAATAGTACACGGCGAGAGCGATTTTTTGCCCGGCCTTATTATTGACCGCTTTAACGATGTGCTTTCGTTTCAAATCGTCTCTGCCGGATTTGAAGCTAAGAAGGATCTTATAGTCGAAATACTCCAGAAGCTTTTCCAGCCCAAAGCTATCGTCGAGAAGAATAACTCGAATTTGAGGAAACTGGAGGGATTGACAACTGTGGAAGCGCTCTCCCTGGGCTCGGATGCCTCAACGCAAATCCATGATGAGGCAGGAGTCCGATTCCAAATCGATGTATTGGCAGGCCAGAAGACGGGTTCGTATCTCGACCAAATGGAGAACCATACGAGGTTGCGAGATTTCATTCGGCCCGGCGCTCGGGTACTCGATCTCTTTGCCAATGATGGGGGTTTTGGAATCAATGCGGCTCTGGCTGGTGCTGAGTCTGTTCTTGCGGTGGATGAGTCTGGCTCCGCGCTTGAGCGCCTTCGCCGCAATGCCGGGTTAAATGAAGTCAGCGACAAAATTTCTTCCGTTGCTGCAAATTGTTTCGATTTTTTGAGAGAATCCCGGGATATGTTCGACGTCATCATTCTCGATCCACCGGCGCTGGCAAAATCAAAAAAGGACCTGACAACTGCCCGCAAGGCCTACGTAGGACTAAACTCAGGGGCGATGAAATTGCTGCGGCAAGAGGGGATTCTCATTACCTGCTCCTGTTCGCACCATGTCAGCCGAGACATGCTCCTGGAGGCCGTTGGCGAGTCCGGGCGGAAAGCGAACCGTACCGTTACGGTTCTGGAAGCCCGTGGCGCGGGAATTGATCATCCTATCCTTGCTGCCATGCCGGAAACCGAATATTTGAAGGTCTTGGTGCTCAGAGTGTGCTAAGACTTCTCGTATTCAGGGTGACAATATGGTAATTGTTGCAGGCAGAACGGTTGTCTTCCGGGCGAGGTTGCTGTTACAATCGGAAGGTTCATGTGTTTAGATTAAAAGGAACGGATGGGACGAATTATGACAGTCGCTTTTAAGAACGTAATTATGCGGAGATTATCGGTGCTTTTGGTGCTGGTACCCATCGCTATGGCTCAGGCTCAGACTCCTATTACGCCGACGATTCCTTCCCACGGCTCCGATACGGCTATGATCTTCAAGCCGGCACAACCGCTTATTCGTAGCCAGGCCCAATTAGCTT
>JAKAIL010000101.1 GCA_021825235.1 Bacteroidota bacterium
CATTTTTTGTCAAACATACCATAAAAAATCGCCCTAAATTTGAATTATCTTAATTTCGTTCGCAAAAAGCAACTTAAAACGGAAACGAACATGAAGCTTTCATTTTCTCGCTTGGTGTGGCATTTTGCCGCAGTCTCTTTTATTGCCGTTATAGTAGTTGTCGGGGGGGCAACTATTAGTAAGGCCCAAACGCCGCTGGCGCGGTTCACCAGCCCGACGAATGACGCAACAGGGGTCTCTGTCGGTACGACGATTACTATCACCACGCATTGGAAAATCGATAGCTCACAATTCGCTGCGAATTATAACGATACCACACAAGAAGACACCGAGTTTCGATCAGTGCTCGTTATCGATCAATTTACTCATGACTCAGTCGCTGACTCACTATGGTGGCCAATGTCTGAAGCGCAGACGTACTCGCTCGTGAATGATACCACACTAAGTATCTCACTCGGAACTTTAGAGTTTGGAACGAACTACACGGCGACCATAAAAAATCTAAGAACTATTGACACGCTCGGTGATACGCTGACCGTTCCGGACACGATTCACATTTCATTCAAGACGGCTTATGGTACCGCTGCGATCATCGGATCGAGTGTGCTCGATAGCGGCGGGATTATCCGCTGTGGGGATACGGTCAGGGTTGTGTTTAACCAGCCTTTAGATTCGGCGAATACGCCCACCGGCCCGATCTTTGAAATTTCCGCGCTCAATCCGACGAATGATTTTCCGAGCAGCGATACCGATACGACCATACATTATATGTATTCGGATTCGCTCGTTCCATCAATGAGTTGGCTCGATCCCGGCAATAGAAGCATTGTTTGCATACGAGGCTCAAATCTGCAGCCAGGACAGTCTTATCTTTTCCGGGAATGGGTTAGCCGGCTTACGGGCGATTCAAGCCAAAACATGTTTTATACGCTCAACGTGAAAGGTTCCGCAGCGATCCAAATTTCGCAAACGGGAATTATTGGCGATTCAACTTATCCTGACCGTACTATTTTTGCAGGATATTCACTCCATTCTGGCGATACCGGCACTTGGGTTGCGCCCGCCATCGCGGATAGCTTTGGGTTCAGCCATTGGTCGTGCCCAGGGTACACTTCAATTGATGGAAGCACGAACGATACCCTGAAAGTTACCTTCGATTGCTCAAACCTGCAAGATTTGAATGTCTCGGCGGTCTATTTTCCGCTTCCGAACGATACTCTGAATATCGATAGCCTCTCCCAGGAAGATTCGGTTTCTGTTTACGCGCAAGATGGAACTTTGATCGGTGTAACGGGTGGTGGGATAGCAGGTGCGCAGAGCCCGTTCCCAATACGGCAGAGCAATGTAGTTATCATTGAGGCACACCCTGCGCCGGGCTATATATTCGACCATTGGAACAGCAATGATGGATCAATCAATGGCTCGCATAAACCATTCGTGCCAATCAAAATTCTCGGCCCGGTTTGGGCAACGCCCATCTTCGTGGGCAATCCGCCAATAGGCACGTGTGGCCTCTGCGGAGATGTTTTCACCGATGAACTTGATTGGAGCGATTTTTCAACATCAACCAACTACTCCCCGTATGCCGGGCTCGCTAGTCCTGTAACGAGCCCTACGCGGGTCGGATTGGCCGGCTGTTTTGCAGAAAAGCCTAAAACTTGTCCGCCTAACAACGATTGTAGCTGCCACAATGACAAGGTTATCCTACAAATTAACACCCCCGGCTTTTTCAGTTCTCCATATATGCCAGCCGGAACTTATTCGGACGTTGGGCTGTGGCAAACAATTATTGATGGCGTCGCTTCGCCAGCCTCACCCTCGATTTCGCAGGCGGTACTGACTGCATCGAATAATCATGTTTACGACGATCCCCCACCAATCGGTGTAGAGTATAACGTCCATCGTTTTTATGTTAAGTTCCAAGTAGAAATTGCGATGTCGGATGGCAGCCAGCCACCTTCATCGTTAGGGCTGATATTTGGCGCGAAATCACTTCCAGTGAATACGGGAACTGTATTCTTATCAGCTGACCAATCCACTGCGGACTATAAGGAAACCCCATGGTCATCGACTCAGGCGTTCGACGAGTATGACATGACATATAAAGCTGGTGTTTCAATTACGGAAGTGGAAGAAGCGACAAGCGACGAGTATCAATTCGTTAGCTGGACCACGCAAACTTCGACGGATGGTGGTCAAACATGGTTTGCCTCGACCGATGGCGGCACAACCTGGACCGCTGTACAGAATGTATCCAAAAGCAACAGCTGGGGCGCGACCCAAATTCACGCGAACGCCGACTGGGTTGCCAATATATCGGGAACGATAATCAAAGTAGTGGCAGTCTTCCAGAAAAAGTTCACGTTACTCAAACTAGCGGTTAATCAAGACATCAATTTTACTGGATCGAGCACAAACAACGTCTATGACGCTGATATTACGGGAGCTAACCCGTGGAGCGCTGATGAAAAAGAGATCTTCATTGACGGGCCCAACGAGCCATCGGGGAGCAACGTAACTTCACTAAAAATAGACTTTTATTTTAGCGATGCGATCGATCCTTCTACTCTGTGGAAAAATATATCGTGCACGGAGACTCAGGACCGGATCGACGGCGAACCACCCGTCACTTACTTGCTTGAAAACACATCACAAAATTATACTCTTTCTCCTGATAGGACCCATTTAACTTGGTATGTTGCGGGAATTGGTGGACTAATGTTTACATATAAAGGGCAAACACATCTATCTGGAGGTGTATGGTTTATTGGGCCAAAGAAATTGCAAAAATATGACATTCAGCTTACGGACGGGTTACAAAGCACCTCACACGTTCCATTGTCAAACCCCACAACTGGCTCCGGTGGTTATATTGGTGAAACAATCAATCCCAATGTGACCTGGACGGTTGTAAACACCGAGGTCGATAACTTTGATGAAAGCTGGGGGTGTCTTTTTGGGGGCTGTTTGCATCCCGATCACACATGCACTTGTTACATCACAACAAGTGGCTCATACGCAGCTTTAGAGGAAAAGGGCGGTCTGGTAAGCGCGGTAACGCAAACGGCGAGCCAGACTAATCCAACCACTTCAGAGGGCCAGTGCTTCGGGATCTTGTCGGGTACTTCTTATAATTTTAATACCCCGATATTGACAGTGTCGAGGCCTCGGGACGCAAGCGCACTCTCCGGCAGCGTTCTTACGTATGACGAGGACAAGGGGGATATTTTGGATCAGGTTAACAAGTCCTCAGGGATCCAGACGCTCGAGGATGCCGCCGATAAAACTGCGTCCGAAGTCGGGCAAGCGCTGCTCCAAGGATATCAGAGTGCACCAGCCGGTGAAGGTCTTGCTGGCGCCTTCGCGGCTCTCGGCGCGGTGACCCCCGCCCAAATCCTTGAAATAGCTGCGGGGGCAGCACTTACGCTGTCCAGCTGGTTAGGAAATTCGGACGATATAATAGCAAAATCGACGTGGATGGGAACGAAAGAGAATTGGTGGGGCGCAAAATTGCCTCTTTCGCAGACGAATGGAACAAATGATGAGAGCGGCATGGGCACAACTACCACGACTATAAAAGTGGCTCTTAATTAGGAGCGTTGATGAGATGAGAAAGAATTTTGCAAACGCGACAATACGTTACTGTATTATAGGTTTTGCTCTCGCAGGCGCAGCTAAGTCTGCAAGCGCTCAGATGCTCTGGCATATTCCAGACACGAATGGCTGGAATATTCAAAATGTAGCGATCAGTTCGAACGGCGAGCAATGCTTTGTCAACACTGGCAAGGATTATCGTTGCTATCGCATTTCCGATGCTTTGTTGCTCTCTACTTTTGGCCCCGTAAAAGGACCTGGTATAGCCATTGATTCCTCCGGTCAGTTTGTTGCGTTCGCGGCTGACTCCGGAAAAATCGAAATCGGGTGGGCGCTGTGGGGTGGTTTATACGGGTACTTGAATGCGCCTGACTCTTTCGGTGATTGTGTGGTTCAGACGCTCGATTGGTCGCGCGACGGGAAGTACATTGTAGCGGGTTATAGCAGAGGTGACTATCGACAATTCGTTATCCTTTGGTACTTGCCCTTCTCCCTAAACCCAAAGCCATTATGGCGGGTAGATTTCGATTCTCTATACTTTCCGGCCAATTCTAATCGCGGGCGCCTTGCTGTTGATTTCAATCCTACCGGTGAATTTATCGGCATTAAGCAGTGGGCAGGCGGATCTTTTTTATTTAAGCAAAATGGTCAGGAATTAAAAGATGGAGCCTACAACGGTGAAGGACCTGTACCCTTCTCACCTGATGGCCGTCACGAGTTCGAGATCAATTCTCAATTTAATCTTCTGGATAGTACCTATCGAAAGGTTTCATTTTCGATTGGCGGCGTGAGCCCCATCTCATATATCGCCGATAGTAGAGTCTTTGGCAGTGTTACACCAGACGCTGGCTGGTTCGAGATCGATGATCTCGATGTCGGCCGTGTGCGCACGTTTGCTCCTGTTGATACTCCAATGAATTATCTGGCGGTGTCCGCGGATGGGAGTACTGCGGTCACCGGCGGTCGGGCGCTTATCGTTTGGGACCTGAGCCGCTATGCCGCTGTAAATTCTCCGAAATCAAAATCGGCTTCTCTGAGAGCCTTCGAAGACAATTCCCGCATAACGGTCGCTATTCCGCAAGGCGAGAGTGGTAGAGTTTTCATTTATCGTTCCGATGGACAGTGCTATTTTGATGCGAGCGTGGAATTCGGAACCGAGCATATAACGACGCCGTCGCTTCCTTTTGGCGCTTACTTTATTATCTTCCAACCGTCGTCTGGCGAGAAGGCTTTCACAAAAGTTTCAATTTTTCAATAAGGAGAATTTTTCTATGAATCGTTCTACAATTTTTTGGGCAGCCTGGTTGTTGATAATGCCAAGCATGGCATCAGCCCAAGTGAGTCAGCCAGTTCTTGCTTCTCCGGTTGCTGGCGATGTGATCACATCGGGAGAACCGGTTAATCTTAAGTGGCTTTCAAATAGGAATGAGCCGGGTCAAGTGAAGCTCTCATTTTGGAATCAGGGTACCGGGCAATGGTCGAACATCGGCTACGCCGATTCCAAAAGTGGCTCCTTCAAGTGGGACGTTCCGAATTATTACGGTAACAATTTTCGTCTTCGCGCCATCTTCGAGGACGGTAGCATCGCATACACGAGCGGCTTCTTCTCAATTGTACCACCCGCGCCGAAAGTGGAGGCCGCGATTCCCGGCGTTACCACCGCAATCGATATGACGGTGCATCCGAATCCCACTTCGCGGCAAACCCGCATCTGCGTGCTGGATTTACCGGCGGAAATTCCCGCCAATGTGGAAGTGGTAAACGAAGATGGCACGACCGTCGCCGCGCTCTACAACGCCACTCCGGATGCGGAACTGGGCCTCTGCCTTACGTGGGATTGTTCCCAGGTTCCCAGCGGCATTTACTACGCGCACATCGCCAACTCGATCATGGGCCGGGCAGTGAAAATATCGGTGCAGCACTGAACCTGGATTACGCTCAGGAGGCTGGTTATCGCCGAGTGGTTTTCCAAATTTTCTGGATTCGATGCGAGATTGCAGAATTTTGGGGTCCTCGGGAACTGGTTGTTGGAACGAGGAAAAGGCCAGGAGAATCCGCTTCGTTAAAGTTCCAATGTGGATAAAAACGAGAATCAGAGGCAAAGTCTCACCGCAACAGCTTATTTAGCAAAGAGTTAGAGAACCCGGGAGTTTTCCACAATGCACTGTGGAAGAAATGTAGCAGTCTCATTGCAAGGTATTGTTACAAGGAAAAATAATCTCCAAGCGACCGGCCGTAGGTTGCATGGAGAAAACTATGCCAAATTAATGTGCACGCACCCCGGTTCCCGTACGATGGCCGTGATGTGCATCGGCGCTTCTTTCGCATACTTCGATCGCTCGAAATCGGCGAGCATGGAACGAAGATGGTCGAGATTATCGGAAATAAAATCCATGGCCCTTCCTTTGGTGTGCATGGAAACATTTGCGCCCTCCACTGCCAGCGGCGCATTGACGGGTACATGACGCCGCACCAGCCAGTGCCATGCGCGCAGCCAAATGCTGACGTCGGCGACCGTCGCATCGTCGAGCTTCGGGAACCGCGAATCGGCATCGCGTTCGTCAATTCGCTGCTTGATTATATCGAGCTGGGTCTGAGGGGAACGATAGCCACTGGTAACGATTGCGAACTCCTGGTGTGCTTCGAGGTACTTATTAAAGGCCTGAGCAACTTTGGCAAGTGGGTCCGTCAGCACGACTTCCGAGTTCATCGACAGTCCGACCGGTCCGTCCGGTTCATCGCGGACGGTCGTGATCGGAATACCATCTCGCTCGATGACCGGGATCGTATCGCGAGCGCTATCCCACACCGGATGGGTGCTCGAAATCAGCGCAGCCGAATTCCAGCCAACGGATCGATGAGGTGTTGGCAGTAGCGGAGATTTCTCAGAAATCAAAAGCGCAAGGACCATTGCCAAGGCCAGCGCAAATGTTCCAACGCCGGCCAGACGGGCACGGGTCCAGGTGCGCAGTTTACCTTCGAATGTTTCTAAATGGTGTAATTTTTCCAAAATGTTCATAGGGCGAGCTCCTGGGCGATACTGATAGCAGCCGCATAAAATAAAACAGAAGGGCGGGACCGATGTTCGTTAATTGGGCCTCACCGGAAAATAAGGATGAGTCTTTCTTCAGCCGAATGTTTCACTTACCATTGAACAAGTTTTCGGAATGTTGGGCGACCCGAAACGCTTACTTCGACAGCATACGTCCCATGTTCATATTGTGAAATATCCAAAGCAAAGGAGCTTTTCATAGGTGAGGTTTCGAAAAGCTCCCTACCAGTCACGTCATATAGATGCACAGCTACTATCGGAGCAATGGCGGATATCGATAGAAAATTACCTAATTGTGTAACGTGAATTGTACTGTCATTTTCCGGGGAAGGCTCGACAGCCGGAATCGTATCGCCGATATAAATTCCCTGTTCGGTTGCGACGGCAAGCCGTCCGGAACTGGTATCGTATTTTATGACCCAAATTTCACGGACAACCGGATTGGCAGTATCGCCTGCGATTCCTTTGGGGAAATTGGTCGAATGCCAGGAAATTCCGCCATCGGTGGTTTCCTGCACCATGCCGTTGGGAACGGTATCGGAACTGACATCGAAGACCCCGGTAAAAAAATGCAGCGGCCTCGGGTAGGCCGGATCGCCTGGCTTGGAAAGCATAGACACTCGCTGATCGATGTCCAGCCCCCAAACGCGCGCGGGGGAATTTAGGGTTTGCCATGTTAACCCGCCATCCGTAGTTGCAACCGTTGGAGAATCCACGGGATGCCAGCGTTGGGCAATCGCTACTTCATGCAGTCCGGTGCCGGGATTTGCGGCATTCCACGAAAAGACGATCTTTGGGGCTTCAATCGAGGAACCGGTGTCTTTGCCAAAAAACGTGACATTCCAGGTATTCCCGCGATCGGTGGAGCGGGCAAAGTTGCCGCCGTTTGTATCGCTGCTCTGCAAAAGCAATGGTGGAATGTCTTGCGAAATATCCATCGAAAAGAGATCAACGAGCGTATCGCGGTCCGGTCCTACCAACGTCCAACTGGCTCCGTGATCGGTTGAGCGCCAGATGCCGCTCGATAGTTCACCCACTGGGATACCATAATAGAGAGCGTCTTCGCGCGCATTATAGCAAATGGTTTCATCGTCCATGCCTCCAAAATTGAAGTTATTGCCGCCCAGGGTATCGCGCCCCAGGGCGGGATCATAATTATAGAGATCGTTCCAGGTGATGCCGCCGTCCGTAGATCGAAATAATGCTTCGGAGGTTGCGGCGAGGACTACACTGGTATCGCCGGGATCGACAAAGACCTGATGAACGATGCCAATCGAATAACCGGTAGGATCAATCACTGAGTCATGGGCTGTCCAGGTAGTGCCGCCATCATCGGAACGGTAAATGCCGCCGCCCAGCCCTGCGCCGCCAACAAAGGCAGGTCCGGCAAAAAGGATACGTCCCTTCGAAAGTGGATTAAACGCAACGGACATCCATGGATCGCCTAAGGTGCGCCGCCAATGATACTGCTGGGCACTAACTATATGCGAAATGAGAAGGAAGAATGCACAGAAAAATGAGAACCAACGAAAACGCATTCGAAGCAGGAAATTCTATAATTTCTTAAGCTGAACAGGTCGAATCTTCGTTCAGTTGCTTTTCCGAAAAAATCCACCTGAGGAGTTAATATTTTGCTTTAGCGGGCCTAAAAAATTTTTAAATTTAGTGTAACCTTGGGAGACTTACGCGTTCTTGGTTAAAATCTTTTCGGGCTTTAATTTTCAAAAGTCAATATTATTTACGATTTTTGTCGTAGAGAAATGACGAAGGGGCACCATTCAGAATTTTTTAGAATTAGAAGAGCCGGTCTCGTAGACGCCATGCCAGTTAATGCTTTTCTGGCTTGACAAAGTTCGAGGCTGTTCTCCTATTTTGTACCATTTCTTCTGCTTGCATAATTATGAAAGCTTTGCATTCTCGTAGCATTGCTACGGGCCGTTCTATCTTTATACTCACCTGCTGTATCCTTCTGATCGGCTCCATGATATCTGTTGCTCATGCACAGGCACGGCACAGTATCAATTCCGATGGAACGGATTTCTTCCTCGGCATGATGCCGACCATTCCGAAGCACCAGGGATGGCAAATCCAGGGGCACGACTACATCCTTATTACATCGTACTTCGACAATAATTCCATTCAGGTCGATTACTTTGGGCCCAATGTCACCGATGCCTCGACTGGGAGTCATGAACTTGCCGGGCATACCTATATCCTGAATAAAGGTATGAGCGAGCAGTTTATGATCGATCTTTCGAGTATGGCGCCGCTGTATCCGGGAGAGGACTTGGAATACAAAGCGTGCCATATTCATTCCCGATATCCAATCAGCGTGCAGTATTACTCGGATGGATCGAGTTCCGGGAGCCTCTATCAGGGCATTCCGACTCCCGCGCTTGGGACGAATTATGTGGTTGCTGCATGGAACGATATGCCGTTGGCCGATTCCCCTAATCCCGAGAACGAGGACTCCGCCAGTTCCGAGTTCGAAATTATTGCGCCTTATGATAATACCCACGTAACCTTTACTCCTAATTCGACGACCTATCGTGGAGTCATCGGTGTGAATTCCGGCGCCGGTTCGAATGGAACTCCGCACCCGGTAACGATTACGATGAACCGAGGCCAGGTCTATTGGGTGCGTTCTCTGCCGGAAAATATATCCGATGATATGTCCGGCTCGACCGTCGTCTCGGATAAGCCCGTTGCCGTCTTAGGCGGCTGCGAACTGATGCTCAATGGTGACATGCAGGCCTATGACGAGAATATTATGAATTCCGCCGTCGAGGAAATGACACCCGTCCAGGACTGGGGATCCGACTATCCATCGATTCCCACCATGCCGGCCTCGAACGCGAACTGCAATACAAATGGACTGGGTGATTTCTATCGCGTGTATTCGAACCAACCGAACGGTGTTTCCGCGTACCTGTGGGATGCGGTTACCGGCATTCAAGGTCCGGCTCCTGTGTATGCGTATCAGAATCCGCCGCAGAATTGGCAAAACATCGAGGAACCGGTCGATTTAGTGACCGATACGAATGCTACCGGGCCGCGCCATACGATGTATGCTGTGCAGTGCCTATATTTCCAGGGTGTTCCTTCCGACGAAGAGAGTGATCGCGCTCCGGAACTAATGAATCTCATTCCGATCGACCGGTTCCGGATGAGTTCCGCGTTTATGATACCGAATAATTCGACCTATCATGGCGCGCAATACATCAATGTAATCACGAATAAAGATTCCCTTCAGAAAGTCTTAATTTATCGGAATGGCGGGGCAGGTGCATCGTTGGAAGCTTACGGGCCGAAAAAGGTCTATACCATCCCGGATCATCCCGAGTTAGCGGGACTGACCATTCAGCTCACGTCCGCAAGCTACCTCATTAGCGGCAACACCCCGTTTGCGGCCTGGTCCTACGGGCGGACGGAACCGCTCACGAAGGACGTGTGGGGCTATGGCGCTCCCATTGGCCAGGGCTATGGTATAAGCGATGGTTCCCCGGGACCGAAAGCGGTTATTACTCCAAGCTGCGGCGAGTGGAATATTCATATCCAGGACTCCGCTTCGAACGACCAGGGGCTTGCTGATGTCGTGCTCTTAAACGATCCCGATGGCTTTATCTATCGCCCGGCAATGGTGAGCAATAATTGCCGCCTGTATCCCACCAGCGCGCTGCTTTGGCCAAACTTCCAGGTTGGACAGAAGACGCTGGACCTGACGCTCCAGGTTCAAAATCCAAACGATACAGCCTTTGCAGCCCTCTATATTGTGGACCGTTCCGGCAACGATACGGTAATCCAATTGCATTATCTTCCGCCGGCGGTTTCACTCTCCGAGCGAGGTGTTACGTTCCCGGACGAGCAGGTAACCCAATCGGAGAGCACCACCGTGACATTCCACGTTACCGCGACCGGTGGTACCGATTCCCTGTATGTACCCAGCGCAACGTGGGCTGGCTATGACACGACCAAGAGCCTGACGTTTACGACGGTCCCTCCGCTTCCAGCATGGCTCAAGGCCGGAGACTCCGTTGTATTTACGATTACCTACGCCGCGAGCGACACATTTATGCATTACGACACGATTCTGCTCAATACGTCGTGCATCGATGACTCGATTGGTGTTCGAGGGCTTGGGCGCACGCCGATTATCTTTGCAAATAATTTGGACTTTGGGAACGTGCCCGTCGGCGATACGGTCTGTCGTGATCTGGCGGTCCGAAATATTGGGAATGCCAATCTTATTCTGGATCAAAACTGGGTCGCGAGCCTGCAACCAGACTTCAGCTTTGAGGGTGGAGTTCCCGATACCATTAAACCGGACGGGCTTGTGGATACCCTCCGGTTCTGCTTCCATCCCAACGTAAAGGGTTCCACTGGGGGCAATATGAAATGGGGAACAAATCTTTTGGGCAAGTACCAGGGGCAATTCAAAGATACTTCGTTTCTGACCGGCTATGGTATTGCTCCCGGCATGAGTTGGGACCGTCATCATCAGAACTTCCCGGTAGAATGCGACCATTACGATACCGTGCGCGTCTGGCTCGATAATACATCTTCGGGCAATGAAGGCGCGGATTTAACCGTGAACGATATTCATTTGATTGGGCCGGATACAAATCAATTTACGATCTTGGACTACGGAGCAAACCCGCTGCCATTCCAGTCCTACTTTTTGCGTAAGGATAGTGCCGTTTGGGTGGACCTGCAATTTAAGGCCGATCTTTCGAAGGGTTATACGAACCGGGTCGACAGCATCGTTGCCAATGGCATTGACCAGGCGAACCACTTTTATACCGACACCATGCAGCTGACGGGCGTGGACCGTCATGCTATTATGGCCTTCAATCCGCCGAGCTATAACTTCGGATTGCTAAATCCCGGCCAGCAAGTTACGAAGACGTTTACGCTGACGAACACTGGCGATACCAATTACGACTTCAGCACGCTGGATTTGCCGGGATCAGATTTCAAAATCTTGAGCGGACCCAATGTTGGCGATTCGCTGGCCCCGAATGCTACGGACACGTTTGTCATTCAATTTACGGCTAAATCCGGCGGCGGGCAATCTTCCGCAACCCTGACTTCGGATGATAACCAGGAAATGGCGTGCGTCTCTAATGCCCTACCACTCAATGGCGCTTCGCTGCACGATTCGGTGGCGACGGCGGGAACGACCTACCCGGTTACCTATATCTGCCACAGCGGGGCGAGTTCCGTAAGTACCTGGAATCCTGGAACGGTACCGATGTTCTTGGATAGCGTGGAAATCGTCGATAATGGCGGCGGTTCCGATGCGAGCCAATTGACCTTCGATTCCACGAAGAATCAATTGATTTCATTCACACCGTCGCTCGTAATCGACACGGGAGCGAAATTATCCTTCCCGGTTACCTACACACCGACGAGCAAAGGCCAGGTGAATGCAGAGGTAATCTACTTCTTTGAAGATACGGCCTATTATGCAGACTCGACCGTGTCGAGCCACACCCGCTACTTCTCGGATACGGATGCGATTACCGGTATCGGTTATGCGACCGCTAATACGGTGGCGCTTGCCAACCCGACGACGACTAACGGCCAGTATTCTGCAGTCACGGCACATCAGGTTTCGATGCCGGTACGATTGATCGCTCCATTCGATTCGATTGCCCAAATCTATGGCGTCGAATTTACGTTACGCTACAAGCGGGACCTCTTCGTGTTCCAGCCGCCGGTCCAGCCGAACATGGGCCTGCAGGTGGTGAATAATCCGCAACCCGTAGCCGATCCAACGGATAAGAACTATGAACTGCTGACGATTCACCTGGGTGGAAGCATCGGTCCGATCACCGATACGGGAGCGGTAGCCACGATCAATTGGCAATACGTGATTGCAAAGGACTCGACCACGCCGTTCCAGATTCAGGACCTGATGTTCCTGGATAATACGGGAAGCTCGGTCTGCTGGGTAACCAAGGATTCGGTTCCCACGACGTTCTACGGTCGGAACCTATGCGGCGATGCCACGCTCCGCGATTACCTGAAAGGTGGGATGCCGGTGCTTTCGGTGGGCTCGGTGGTACCGAACCCCGTCAAACAGACGGCGGCAGTGAGCTTCAATGTGCTCGAAAGCGGCGTACCAGTTACCCTTCAGGTATATAACGCATTGGGCCAACCCGTCCAGACGATCCTGAAAGATGAGCCACGTGCGAAAGGCTCTTACCAGGAGACGATCGACGCCTCGAACTTGCCGAGCGGGCTCTATACCATTTTCCTCTCCACACCCGGCTATGGTATTTCCAAGCAGGTCGTGGTGACGAAGTAAATCGAGCGAAGGAATTAAAAACCGTGCCGTGGTTTGGAACCTACCCAAACCGTTGCACGGTTTTTCTTTGCGCGTCGTAGGAATCGCAAAAACGTTACCACTGCACGACTTTGCGGAACCGTGGTTTGCCCTGAACATCCGCCTCGATTGCATAGGTACCGCGCGGGTATTGAGCAATGTCCATGCTATAAGTGCTTCTCATTGGTGAAGTTTCGAACAACTCCCGGCCCAG
>JAKAIL010000339.1 GCA_021825235.1 Bacteroidota bacterium
TCATGCGAAAACTACTGCACATCTTCTGGGGCATTGCAAAAAGTGGTCAGCCACGAAAAATTGTAGTAATAAATGCAAAAAATATCATGGCAACCACTTGACTTTTAAGACGGTATCTGCGAGTACTGCGTCGCTCCGCGACTATTCGAGATTGCCCTTTCCAAGATTACATGTTCCACAAAGCGTTTGCAAATTTTCAAGCACGGTCTCGCCGCCTTTCGACCACGGTTTGATATGATCGACGTGTAATTCAACCGACGGGTCTTTTGCAGGCGCTCGGCCACAGGCTACGCACTTATAATAATCACGGCTGATTACTTTCCAGCGCATTCGCCAACTGATCTCGCGTTTGGTTTTGTGCTTCATGCCTACTTCAACAGACGGGAGTGTATTTGCTTCGGCTGCTTTTGCAACAATCGAATCTTCATTAGAATCTATAGATGGATGCGAATTCTCAGTAGGTTCATCTAATTCAGCTTCGGAAGATTCTCCGTTTGCAACTTCTACAAACTTCTCAATCGCTTTTTTCCAGGAGCCGAATCTGGCTGCGTATGTTGCTCCGCTAAATCTTGATAGAGTCTCGAATTCAACATATTTCGGTTGCCTTCCCAGCTTAAGCCAGACCTCCTCAAGATTCTCGAATAACTCATCGTCACTCAGATTTCGTGCAAGGTTTGCTTCAAGACCAGCAGAGATCAATGCCTTACTCCAACTGCCAAATCGTTCCTTGAAAGGTTTAGCACTGAACTTACCTACACTATTATATTGCTCTAATGTAATTCTTCCGCCAAATTTAGAAGCTGATTTTCGTAAATCTTCCAAAAGATCATCACTGGAGATACTATTTCTACTCTGCGATGGGGAAAATCCGCTCGCAATTAGCGCCTTGTTCCAGTTTCCGAATCTACCTCGAATTGTCGATGTCCTATATGCGCCGTTCTTTTTGTAAATCCTTTCCGAAACATTCCCTCCGTTTGCATCACCAACTTTGTGAAGGTCTTTGAGAAGATCTTCGTCGGAAATTCTAATTCTAACCGGAAGTCCAGCAGCTTTTAATGAATCGTTCCAACTCCCAAATCTTCTTATTATTGTCTCTTTCCTAAATTCGCCGTTCATTTCGTAGATGCTTTTCGAAATGTTTCCTCCGTTTGCTTCCGCGACTTTGCGAAGGTCTGTAAGGAGATCTTCATCTGAAATATTTCCTTGTGTTTTAGGTGCAAGCCCCGCTGCCTTAAGGGCATCATTCCAACTTCCTAATCTATTCGCGAGGGTACGACTTGAAAATTCGCCGTTTTCATTATATGTCCTCATCGAAACATTCCCTCCGTTAGCTTCTGCAACTCTACGAAGGTCCGCAAGGAGCACTTCGTCTGAAATGTTTCTTTGTGTTTTAGGTCTAGGGTTAAGACCCGCCACCACTAATGCATCATACCAGCTTCCGAATCTTTTTTCAAATGTGGATACGCTGAATTCGCCCTTAGCATCGTATAAGGTCCTCGAATCATCCCCCCCATTTGCTTCGGCGACTTTGCGTAGGTCAGCAATAAGTACTTCGTCTGAAATTATTTTCTGTTGCCGGTAATTTGTAAGCTGAAATTTCATATTCTTATAAAATTAATAACTTGCATTCGGATCGCAATGGAGATAGAGGGAGCCGGTGGGTTTGAGGACGCGGTGGAGTTCGAGGAGGCGGTTGGCCATCATGGTGAGATAGGCCATCATGTCGTTCTCCTTCAGGAACTTTCGGAGTGCGAGCATCATCTCGGCCACGTCGGTATTCGGCGCGCGTTCGAGTTCCGAGAACTCGCGCTCGGCCTGCTCGCCCCAATGCCAGGAATCCTCGAAGGCGGTAATCTGCGCGTCGGACTCGTGTCCCTTCGGCGTTTTGAAGAGGACGGAATAATCGCGCTTGGAATTAAACGGCGGATCGAGATAAATTAGGTCAACGGATTCGTCCGCAATGTGCTCGCGGAGAATATCGAGGTTGTCGCCGAAATAAAGTTTGTTCATCGCGTGGCGAGGTCGAGCAGAGAACAAAGCGAGCACCTATGAGTGGTTCCCAATAATTCGTAAAGAAACCGGTGCCCGCAATATTAAATTTTTCGGAAATGGAAACATTCGAGCAGAATTGGTTGTATATTGCTATTGCAATAATGAGCACCTGCTGTTTTATGCAAACTTGAGGGAAGAATTTTTCTGTAAGAATGTCGAAAATGAAAACCAAACGCAAATGAGAGAACGGAGAACCCAATGATGCTAATCATGGTCGGTCACGGTCAGCGTTAGCATTCGATTTCCGTATCATCCGCTCCTGCTCGGACATGGTGCGGCTGAAGTAGTGGCCGCCCGTGCCATCGTGCCGGGCGACGAAGCAGTGGTATTTTGTGCTGGCCGGATACAACACAGCAAGGATGCTCGCTCCGCCACAAGCTCGCGCTCAGGAGTCGAGAACGAGTACTGAACAAATCGGGCACCCATTCCGGGTTCCACATTTTGCATTATTGCCCCGTGTGCTCCACCAGCATCATCCCAGCATGCGAGTGTGAACCGGCGCTCAGGAGATACATATAGGAGCCATTTGGCAGGCCGGAACCGGGAACTTCGATTTGGTGCGTTCCGGCGCCAAGCGATTCCGTAATGGGCCGCGCCACCGATTCCCCGAGGGAATTAAAAATATGCAGCGTTACCGTTCCCGGCGTCTCCAGGCTAAAGGAAATCGCAGTCGAGCGGTCGAAGGGATTCGGGTAGTTCGTGGTCGCCGTGAATCCTGCAATTGCGGGTTGGTTAACCGCCTCGAAATCGGAGAGCGGGCGGCGCCATACATTGGTGAGCGTTCCGGCAAGCAAATACGTATTGGTTGTCG
>JAKAIL010000102.1 GCA_021825235.1 Bacteroidota bacterium
AGCCCCTTTCCGAATTGTTTTAACTGCCATTTTCTCTGCGCAGACTCTTTTTTCTTTGCTAAAAACATCTTAAACGTCCTTTAATCGCCCTTGATTACCGTCTTTGTTATCGCATTCAGATGGTTCTTAATATCGCTGATGTCTTTACTGATTGCGGCCTGAAATATTTCAAATGTACTGTTCGTTTTATCTATTCTCCGCATGATGGAAAAATAGATTATCACCATAGCGAGAGCGGTGCCCCCGCTGATGAAATCTCCATGCAGAAGCGATATAAACGCATCACCGCCAATGCCCATGCCAGTCAAGGTAAGTAAAATTTTGGGTGTCATTGGTTCTACTTTCATTTCATTCCAAGCCAAGTGCCTTAGCTCCCGCATTCCGGAGGTTAAACCATTGTCTTAGTCGTTTGTCTGATACGTGTCCGTGTTTTTTAATCATTCGCTTCTTGAACTCTTCGAACGTTTCATCGAGATGCTTCGCCATTCCGCGTTTGAGAGCCGAGATATTGCCATGACGGGAATTGCGTTGGTTATGTTTAGACCAGCTGTTCGGCCAGTGGGGATGAGCAATGCCATACGAAACTGATGATGGCGATGCGTTATCAACTATATCGCGTCCCATCTGATGCAAGCCTTCAATGATTTCTTGCTGATGATGTTCAATCCATGTCACCCATAGAGTGAGTTGGTTGGCGCTGATATTGGGATTACCATGCAGTGCCAACGTGCGACTGATCCAACCGATACCAATATTGCGCGTCTTATCGTAGAGACGCACAGACTGCGCTCCTGTTGGATCGTCTGTGCGTAGATAGATGCGTCCACGTGCATCCTCATAGATTGTTTCTCCGAACGTTTCCGGATTCCTTTTTCTTTTCTTCTCACTTTTCGGAGTTCTTATCGCCTGTGCCCGCGTTCCGACCCTGCACCGCCCTGTCTTTGCATCGTAGTGGCCTTTCGGACAGCCGATAATTACCTCCGTACCATTGTCCTGCACGACCGTCCTGAACGAACGCCTGTCGAAATGGGAGGGCGACTCGAGACGCTTCGAGGTGAAATTCTTCATGTCTCGGATAGTGTGCGGATTCTCTCTCACCAAATCGCCGCCCGCATTTTTGCGGTAACGAGAACGACACGGATTTTTCTCCACGCGTGAAGGATTGTCCGCGACAGGCACAATATTATATTTGCGTGCTATCCACGGGTGTTCAACCAGCACTGAATCCGGCAGCGGCTCTCCGTTGGCTATTCTTTTTTCGATTTCTTTCTCTGTCAGGTGTGGCATGATTTCTCCTATTCAATTTCTCTATCTTCATCCTCCTCTAACCGAGGTTCGATAAGCTCTTCATATGATTCCGGTTCAAGGTAATCTTTGAGTTGCTCGAAAAGCAACTGAGGATCATTGGTTATTTCCAAATCATTCCCATAATCGGTGTGTCTTTTATATTCAATTGACTGCCCGAGTCGTTTTTCCGCAATCTTGTTCGCTTCATCTTCGTCGGCATCATACCCAGCAATTAAATGTCCGATTTCATGAGCAAGTATTCCCGCGAAATGCTCGTCCGGTAGATATACGATGGCATCACAAACGCAGATAACATTTGACGCATTATGAAACGTATGGGCGTACAATCTTTTGCAATGCTTATGGTCGGCATTAGCTTCTTCGCAGAACAATACCTGATAACTCATTGCGGAAGTTTTCCTGTTGACATTATTTGCATAAGTTCTTTTGCCCGGGCCGGAGATTGCACTTTAGCCCATTCGGAATCAAGTCCCGCCTGAGCCGCTTCTGGGTATTGACGTGCTTTCAAATGTATGAGCATATTTTTGAATTCGAGCAATCCGTTTACTCCCATCTGATAAGCCATTTCAGCAAGGACATTCTGTCGAGCATCGTCAAGAAACCTCCACCATGGAAGGTCGGTATCAAGATTTTCAATCATGGCGTTGAGCCGGTTAGAAAGCAGATAGATGGCTTCGTCTTGCGTTATACCGCCGCCACGTTTATCAATGAGAGTGCCGTAACCGATAGTCCAGTATCCGCCACCGTCTTCATAGGCGTAAGATACAAATCCTTCATGTTGTTTAATTGAACTAAGCAAGGCGGGAAGTATCATGTTAAAATAGCCTCATCTTTCCTTCGAGCGACCAATAATCGAATCCGACCGCTCCACCGAGACCGTAATTTCCGATTTCTATATCGGCTCCCAGATACGGGGTAAACGGATACGCAAGCCCAGCCTTCCCCCATAGCTGAAAGAAATGAGTATTGGCCTTTACTGTGGTATGAACTGGAATAGTATTCAATCCCGAATAATCCATGTAAAGCATTGTTATCGAACTGAGAGATTTCGGATAGGTGGAATCGACTTTCGATATGTATTGTCGATTCCCCGCATCCAGTATGCTTCCGTACACTTTCAAAGGGGCTGTGATCGAATACGAGTGATAAGTCGTATGATACAGCGTAGAATCTTTAATCCAGTACTGCGTAGTATCGAATATCGCAAGCCAGTTGTCTATGATGCCGTAATGATCCGAATACAAACCCTCGTGCATTTTCGAACCCTGAATAATAGTATGCCCCGTGTCTACATAAACGAGCTCAGGTCTTGTCGGGATTTGAATTGTATCAGACACCGGATAGGGGATCATTTTCGTCACAGTCACGGTTTGTGGTTTCATTCCCGCCTTCTGAAAGTATTTTATCGTGATGAAAGTTGAGTAGATGATAAGCGCGAAAAGAGCAAGAAGGATTTGATAGGGCTTGATGTTCATTGTTTATCTTGCGTCTCTTTCTTTTGTTCGGTAAGACTTCCCATTACTCCGATTCCGAACATTGCTCCGATGAACGCAAGCACCGCTGTTGAGGGTTCGAACGATCCCGCTCCCCAGAAGATGTGATGAAACCAGTCAATCGAAAATAGCAGCACGATCATAAACATGAACAATCGTTTGCTTGATAGTTGCCCGTTTCGGCCCCTGAAAAATTCAAGCATTATTATCCTCTTTTTCTTCTCTTTCTTCCTCTTCTTCTCCGAAAAGGAAATCGCTCATTGCGTCGGCAAAGGCGTTTGCGCATCCCGAAATGAATTCTTCTTTGTTGAAATGCGATTCATCCGATGTGGCTCCGGCAACCTGCTCTACTCCGGCCCACAGAGCTGTAAGATTGGCCACGAAATCTGTTCTAAGAAACCAATCGTATCCCGCCGCTTCCGATACGGTCTGCTGGGGTTCCTTTTCCGTAGTTAATTCCGCTTCCATGTGCATCCTCCGTGTTTATACATGTTGAATGACGTTAAGATTCCGGATACAATCGTTGCGAGAAGAGCGATCACCGAGAATCCGAAAAAAATCCATATTGCGATTAATCTAACCATGTCAATCAATTAGCCACGCGACCTTATCGCCAGCACGCTTCTCGATTCTGAAATGTCCGCCGTGAATGATAAGTGTATCGCCTTCGGGATTAGTGTAAAAATCCGGCAGCTCTCCGCTGTCCTCACCGAATTCGTGCTTATAAAATATCGGCTTACCCTCCTTCTCGGACAGATAAGCGATGCTTTCCGCTTTTCCGATATGAACAAGTTCTGGAAAGTTCACGCCTTCGATTTCAATAATCTCTTCCGGCTCTTTGCCGTTGAATTCCCGATAAAGCTTTTCCGCTTTTTTGTGGCTAGCCATCACGCTCCCGTTATGTATCCGAGTTTGACAAGATAGGACTTGATTCCATCAATCACCGGCACCGCTTCCGAAAGTGGAGAAAGCCGCATCAATGTCAAAACCACCAGACCGAGCATAACCCAATCTAATATTTCGTTTGTCTTGTCCATAGCGCTAACTCCCTGCGGGCAGAAGCCCTGCTGACTGGAAGAATTGATTGACCGCGTCTATTGTGGGTTTCGCGTCATTCAGAGGCTGGAGTTTGATTATCGCGTAAGCAAGAATGCCAACGGTGATCAGCTTAATCCATGTTCCGTTATCCATATGCTTTCCATCTTTTAATTATGCTTTGCCAACTCACTCAAAATTCTCTTCAAGATATTTGTTAAGTACATCTTCAATACCATTTTCATAGGCACCCCATAGTGCTTCCGAGTTTCTTGCTTTGTTGAATGCCGACGCCATATACGCGTAATCGGCAGATTGGTTTTGATTATCTATTATTTCTTCAAATGCTTCTGAAAAACCGTCCGCATCGTTACGTTCTGCCGCCGAAAAATGCCCATATATAATCGCCTCTTTTGCAGCTCTAACTCCCATCTGATATGCGTCTTTCCGTGTCATATTATCCTTCTTTCTTCGGTTTTGGTAAATAGCTATAAAGCCAGACCGCTCCCAAGCCAAGGGCAGCCCAGGGAAGAATCGTTCCTACGGTTCCGAGATTTTTCAGCATGTTTTGAATGCCATCCCATAGACCGGAAAGCGCGTTCGTTATTCCCGACGGCTTAGACTGAGGCGTTCCGTTCAGAATAGCGTATGCGTTCGGATAGTTCGTTGAATTTTGGGCGTTCTGGTAAAGATACCACATTATTGCATATACCTGGTCTGTGGTATAATGCAATTGATTCGCCAGATAATTAGTCGTTGACACAGCGGAATTACTTTCATTCCACGGCGGAAAATTCTTGTTGACGTTCTGTAGATATAGCGTCAAGGTGGATTGTACCATTGAGTAAGAAATTCCATAACCGCTATACGCGAGATCGTTGCTTATCTCTGTCGCTATCGCGCAAGCAGCGTTATCGACGGGTGTTTGTGGAAACGCGATTGTGCCCCCGCAATTGTACGGAATAATATCAATTCCCATTTGTGGCGCTTCATTGCGTTCGAGAGTTAAAAGTCGTGCCATCTTACCATTCCTTATACCAGGGTAGTTTCTGGTATTCTTTCGGAATTTCTTCTTGAAATAATTCGAGCTTGGAAATTGTTATGTCGTAAGGCAGCCACGCACCGTTAGGAATGCCGTCTGTCCGTGCAAAGATTTTGAGATAGACGTGATCCCATTCATAGGGCTTCTGTGCCACCGTTACGAACTTCCACGGTACGCCCTGAATATACATGTAGGCGGCAGCCATGACGGAACGATCATCGCAGTCGCCACCTCTTTGTAAAGTAAATGCCGGACGCTGAACAAATTCATATCCGTCTTTATCGGGTTCGACATATCCCGCGCCCACAAAGGAAGCCGCTGCCGCATTATCTTCAACATAAGGCAATTTCTTTGCGAAATAGAAAAATTTCGCGGGGCACATTCCGAGAAAACCGTCCATGTCATGCCGATACTGCGAAGCTATGCGCTTCATCTGTCCGATTGTTTGGCCAACACTACGAAGCTCTGTATTGGTTAGTACGGATGAATTCTGGGGACGCTGTCGGGCAAGAAGCATGATTACTTTCGTCGCCTTATTGATTTGACGATGAAATAGCCCGCTATTCCGAGACCACCCAAAGCCAGCCACGAACCGACGTCAAAGCTCGCAAAAATATTTGGTGCATTTTGAACGAGCGTTTGTACTTTAACCAGCCAGGCGGAATGCTCATTGGCGCACGAAGAACTTATTATAACAAGGTCTTGGCATTTTGGAGCTTGCTGCGCCAAAGATACGAGTTGCTGCTGATATGTCACGTTGCTCTGTGATGCAGCGAAATCAACCAGCATTGAAGCGATATTCTGCGAAAGGACGTAAGGGATAGTAGTGGGATTAGCGAGAGAAGCTTGTTCGGCTTGAACCGCCTGGAGTATTATTGCCTGTGTAGTTACCATTTGCCATGCTTTCGTTTAATGTCAGGCTTCGTACTCCAAGGCAATATTAACACATCTATTACATTTTGTCAAGCTTCCGTTTCAAATGGCGGGTACTCATCTTGACGCGGCGCTTTTTTTTATGGCGGACGGCGTGTTTTCTCGCGTTATAGCCAATGTGTTGTGAGCGATAAAATGAGATTGCCCCACTGATAAATATTAGCGCGGCAAGCCAAGGTGTTGCAAGCACTATTGATATTGCCGTATCAATAACGTCCCTTTCTAATAAGCCATCGCACAAATGATCTTCATCTCTAAAATGTGGCTTTGAGTAATCCCATTCGCATTTAGCGCAAACTTCGTCTGTCGCATCAAAAGCCTTACCCCTCTTCGGTTTTGTCATATCAATAGGCGCCCTTGTTTTCATCACTATTACACCAGATCCGGATGATCCCGATACCCCGCAATCGGGTATTTTAATTGTCTTGCGTGCAGACTACCGAAGAACTGGTATCCCATGCCTATTTTTGTTATTTCTCCAATGGCCTTTTGAAAAGTATAAAGCCGTTTGTTTTTGCCTTCGATTTCTATCCACAACTCTGTATCATCTCGCGTTAATAAATCAAACGGCATACCAGGGAAAATAAACCGCAGGATCAAGATTTGGCGATACGGGACATAAGACTCATTCAATTTAAATAGCACATCGTCTTTGGGTCTAAATTCAATGGCCGGCAACTCTGCTCCTGTGTTATCGCGGCATATCAGCGCTTCCGTTCCCCAACGGAGCATACCAAAATACATAGGCAAAACATCTTGTTTACGAATTGCGATTGCACGTATTCCACGTAATTCCTCTTTGCGGAGAGATGGAAAACGAAGATCGATCCACAACGTAATACCTGAACCGCTGCAAATGCTTTCGAAGTCGTGGAATACAGAAGTAACAATTTTAAAATCAAAATTTAAGACATTGTCTTTGCGGACAGCTATTTCGTTCTCGTTGGTATTTTGTACCTTGTGAAAACGTTTTAAAAAACTTTTAAGAAGTTTTAGCATCTCGTGATTTCTTCATCCCCTCGGAGAATGCGGGCCGCCGCGTCTAATTTCCAATGGAACCGGAATTGGTTTCGTGGATGCAATAATCTCCGCGATAACATTGGCGATTGCGTTATTCATTATTTCCTTTGTGGTTTCTCCTGGGGCAAGGGAGACATATATTATCTCTCCATAGTTACTTTGCTCCTTTTTAATGTGGTCATACTTCGCTATCCATTTCACGAGGCCATTACGCTGAGTGATAACAAGTAATTTGTGCGTGTCATCATCAACCCAGGTGTCGGTTTCGGTTCTGCTTACTGGGCCTTTGCTATCTAATAGTTGGGATGATTCATAAATTTCAAATTTCACTATGGTTTCTCCTCGTCTGGTTTCGCGATAATAGGTTCTGCGGGCGGAATTGGAGCCGCTAAAGGCCACACCAAGGGAAACTTTTCCGTCAACTTCATTATGAATTTCATCGCGCTTTCAAACGCCACCTCTTGTCTTTTTGTTCTCTCATTTGATACCGCCGCCTCGATAAGTGCATCAATTTCCTCGGGGGTTTCCGTTAAGAAATAATGCCCTTCAGTGGTCCCTTCAGTGGTGTGCATTTCCGTTTGGGATCCATCAAGGGTGAGTCCGTATTCAACTATCTTGGATATATTAAAGCGCGTACCCGATATAGTGATAAACGTATTCATACTTCCTCCTTATTTTGTCCCGCTGTCCATAAAAGCCGATTCTCGGCCCAGCCCTACGGCGGGACAGATTTAGTAAGGGGCTGTAATTCATTTGTTCTGCTCCTCGTTGTGGCATTCCGGACAAACTAAAAGCTCACCAATCAGAATCAAATCTTTTGCTTCCGTTTCACCATTGCAAATATCGCAAAGATACATTTCACCCTGACAATCCGGACAAAAACCTTCGGCGCTTAGACAATGCGATGTACGGTAACAAATAATACAGCGATCTTCGGAATTTTCCAGCCCTGACAAGTACTTATGAAGGCGGTTATTCTCGGTGCTCATTTTGCAGCTTTCTTTGTTTCTTTCTTTTTACTGTATCCCCATACTTTTGCCGCGGCTTCGCGTGCGAGATCAGGATCCGAAGATTCGCCATAATGTAACACCCCATCTAAATCCCAAACGTACCACCGTATTACTTCGGCGTTGGGATTCCCCATGAAGGGACGAGTTTTTTGCTCGTAAATGAAAGAACCTTTCCCTTTCACCGTACTTGTGTCGCCGGTTCTTGAGCTGCGAGAACCATTTCCCATCTTTTTAACTGACTACCTTCTGGATCTGAGAATAATCCGAGCGTGAACGCGATTGCATTAACCGCTTCTATTGGAATGATTTTTCTTAGGGCGTTCCACGCCTCATATCCCGTTTTATCCATAGGATGTATTTGCGTCAAAGCGATAAGTTTGAGTGCCTTGTTCGCAACACTCTCTTTACTATTAACAATCTTGTCGATAGCAATAAGACTAAAACGGGCATTATCCCTATCTTTCGTGACTGTTACAAGGCTTAAAGCGCTCATCGCATCCCAGCCAGCCGCCTCACCCGATGCTATCGTAATCTCATGCGTGGGACGTTCTCCTGTACATTCGTTATAGGCTTCGGTAAGCAACCGACGTTCAATGGGTTCTTCCGCCTGTAACTCAATTCTTACGCCGTGGGAATGCGGATACACGTTCGCTTTCATTACTCCACCTCACTCTATCTCTATTTTCGTTCTCGGATGTTTCTTAACCCAATTTCTGTTCTCGCACTTTGGAGAGCAGAATCTTTTTGCTGGCCCGCGATGTATGCGTATCTCCATCCGTTTGCCGCATTCCTCACATTTCTTTGAGTCTTTAGATTTCACGAACGGGATTCCTTTTTCGTTAATTTAACATACGCGGAATCACTTGTCAAGATTTATTTCCGGTTCGGATGTCAGCCGAATTGCTTCCAGTCTCTTCTTTTCTATTTCCCTGGGATCGGGTTTTGCGTCGCTATGTTTCATTATTTCCGTTAAGCGTTCTACGATTTCGTGGATATAAACATCTGGCCCCGTACGTCTCATTCGTTCAAGTTCAGCTTGCAGTGCCATTCGCATTTCCGGCCCGTCAAATTGGTAATATCTCGTTACTCGGTAGTGCTCCCAGTTATTATTTTCATCTTTTTTGTGCATGAGCTGATTGTCCGACGATACTATTCGCCGGAATCTTCTTATCGTTTCCGCTGAAAACATTTTGCCACATTCCGGACATATCCACGGATTCGGCCATATTCCTGACTCCATGTTTCCGTAGCTCGAATATCCGCAATCACAATTCACTTCCGTAAGCTCCACTTCGAGAGTCTCCCTTCCGTCGTTCATCGCGTTTGAGCTTGGCAGATTCGATGCCATTATCTTAGCCTTTCTGTTTTATGTTCTTCCGCGGTTTGCCATTTGTAATTCAAGACGCGCAGAAAATTATAATCTCCTGCTTCTGATCGTTTGCACAGCCAATCGAGATCGAATAAGCCGCGTTGCCATAGTACCGGCTGGGTTTCGGCTGCTTTACAAATAGCGGAAATGTCAAACTGAGAGTCCGTACGTAACACCCTTTGCAGGAGTTCTTCCGTGCCGTCAAGAAGCTGAGGCTGCTCTTTGAGTCCGTGCCGCAGCCTGAATTTATTTACGGCCACAGCGATCCCGATAGCCTTATCGTGCAGCTCAGTTCCCATCGGGCCAGGATTCGATCCAATTCTGTGATGAGGAAATGGGGCCGATTCCGTTTTTTCGCCTATAGATAGCTTCTTATCATTCTTATCATTCTTATCATTCTTTAATTCTTGTTTGTGGTTAGCTGTTGGTTGATCGTTGGTTGATCGTTGGTTAAAGGTCTGGTTAATTACATGGTTATCTTCCGTGTCGCCACCTTGATAACCGTCATAATTATTGATGGTTATAATTGAAAATCGCTTGGTTGATTGGATGGTTATTTCGTTGGTTGATTTCAGGCGTTCGAGGCAGGTGCGTATACTTTGCTGTGATATGCCCGTGGCTTCGGACAGGCTCAGTCTCCCGCAGACGAGCTGGCCTCGTTCAATAACCATTCCCTCCCAATGTTGGGGGGCGTGGTTAGCTTTGCGGATCAGATGCTGGAAAAGATGGGCCATGTTGGGAGTTTTGTACCATTCCCACTCTTCGATCGCCCGCCAATTTTTAACCCAACCGGAGCTAGGCATAGGGTTCTCCGAAACATCTTTCTCCCCGCATGGGGAGAACCAGCGTTACGACGCGCTGCCGGTACTGGAGGTAATCCGGTACCATGCAGGGGGAAAGAAGTTCCGTGGATTGGGGGATGGTCGTAATTTGTCTCACGTGTGAAATACAAGTATACGCTTAATTACTGTCAACCCTTGTCGCGTTCATCAAAGATTTTCAAAACGGCGTTTTCTCTCTTTTGTTGTTTGCCTGTTCCTTTGCTGTGGCCCAACGGCAATTTTCGGGCGTGTAATCTCCGTTCGCATCTTTTCTATCCAGCGTCGTTCCTTCCGGACGTTCACCCATGTCTTCCAAAAAATGCGCGAAGCCATCGGAACCAAGCCAGCGTGCGCAGATTTTAATTCCACGTCCGCCATAAATGTTGTAATGCCAATGAGATTCGCGGAGACAACGTCCCTTCATAGCCTGATAGCTGTTATAGGTCTTTGACTGCGAATGATAATTCCCGCGTCTTGAAGTGTGTCCGTGGAGCGGGGGCCTGCCGCGTTTCATTTGTCCTCCAGCGTTTCCACGGGTATGATGGCTCTGACGATGTCGGCACATCGTTTGAGGGTAATATTGTAGATGGTACCGGCAGCGGCGACAGCGACAGCAGCAGCGGTGGCAGTAGCAGCGGCTGCGGTGACAGTAGCAACAACGGTGTAGGCGGAAGCCGCAGCGTAGGCGGCAGTAGCAGCGTAGGAGGCATCAGCAGCAACAGTGGCGTAGGCGGAAGCAGCAGCGTAGGCGGCATCAGCAGCGTTACGTACCTCGTCCACTGTTGCCCCGCCGTCTATCCACCTCTCGGCTGTTTCTATCGCTCGCGCAGGCCGTAACTCGTCTGATGGAAGGTACGGCAGCGCCAGGCGAGCACATGCGCACGCAGCTTTCATCAGTGATTTTCTATCAATATTAACTTTCGCGGCATACCACAGCATCCAGTCGCCTCGCTCACAGGTTGCCCACGCCTCCGTAAGCGTTTTTTTACCTACCCACTTGTAAGCCTCCTTACAAGCGTGCAACTGCCTGAGTTGTCTAGATAGTTTCATTTGTCCTCCTTTTTGACATCATACTTCCCTTCGTAACTTATAAATTCTTCCGCTGGATGTTCTTCCCTTTGCCGTCCTCTAAGATAAATCATAGTTGTATTCAGATCCATATGCCGAAGCATTTGCTGTATCTTGTCCAGTGGCGCACCGTTGGTAAGTGCGTTGATGGCCGCTGCATGCCTCATCCCATGAGTCGTCTTGTTGTCCGGAACTCCAGCTTTTCTGTAGTACCGTTTAACCAGATTGCGCACCGTCCGCGTCGACATTCTGTGTCGCTTTGTGAGTCGCCCCATGTTGACGAAAAGCGGATCATCTCCTTTTGTCGGGATTTTATTCCGAACCGGCAAATAGTTTTTCATTGCTTCAATTCCGTGCGTGGAAAGAATGAGAAGGGATTCATCCGGCTCAATTCTTCCCTTGCCAATAATGTCAAGCTTGAAACGCTTTCCGTTCCAATGAAGATCGTGGAGGTTCGCATTAACAATATCACTCTGTCTTGCTCCACAATACGCGAGTACAGCAAGAATCGCAGCGTCACGTTTGCCGGCATCGGTGGAAGAATCAGCAGAAGCAAGTACGTCGAGCACCTCTTTGTTTGTCAAAGGTTCCCGCAGGTGTACTTGATGTCCGGCTCCGCGTCGAGTTTTACCAAAAGTTGATAAAAGCTTCGGGTCAATCGCCCCCTGTTCGATTCCCCAAAGAACGAAATCGCGGACACCGTTTGCAAGCGTCTTAACCGTGTTGACGCTGTATCCTTTATCGCTCAACAAATATCCTCTCCATAGTGTGATATTCTCAAACGCCTCCGGTTTATCGGCAACCCAATCAAGGAACCAGCGCACGCCAACTTTGTATGTATCCGCAGAACGGGAAGACAAATCGCCAGCCCTGACTTTTTGAGCCAATGATTTTTCCCAGAGTGCGCGCAGGGCTTCGAATTGAGATTTACGACTTTCAAGACGGGTTACAAGTTTTCGGTTTGTTGTTAGCTGTTTCATGTTTCCTTTCGTATGTAAGTTTCAAGCGTGTCATTGTTGTGGGAGTTATACGTCGTGTGCTTTTATCATATCGCGAAGCGCTGCGCCCAAAAATTCAGAGTAGGCTGGAGGCACCGCTTCATTCAGCTCTTTGCGTGTCACCCACTCAATGCCCATCGCCTGGCGTAGCTCGTTGATCGTACCTTTTGAGATGCCCGGATAGTTTACTCCCCAGCTTCTCCACCTTCCTCCACCACCGGCGACCGAAAAATATTTTCCGTCTCCAATCTTCCCATCGTGCTTCTTGTGTTCGGGCTGCGGTAAAGGCATGTTGCTTTCAAATTTTCGATGACGGAACACACCAATCCCGAACATCACGCCGCACAGAGTAACCGCGTTCTCCAATGGCGCGGGAGGCACGTTTTCTATAATCCAGGGCTTGCCGTACGCATTCAGCCTGTCCCTCAGTTTAGCAATATGATCCGGATGCCTCTCGCGATTCTTTGATGGTGTAGCGACAGAAAATCTCTGGCAGGGCGGACTCGCCCAAATCAGATCATACCCAGTCAGGTCAAAATCCATAGCATCCGCTTGGATGAAAGCGAATGGGTACCGTGGCTGAGGCGCAATATCCACTCCAACGATTTCCGCCTTCGGGAAAGCGCGGTGCAATCCCATGGATGCCCCTCCCGCCCCGCAGAAGAGGTCTAAGATTTTGTTTATGCGCAGCGCTCGCTCAATTTGCTCCATTATTTGCATCTCCTTCTTCATGCTATCAGACAGCATACAGTTTGATCAGCTCTTCCTTTTCGTACTGATTCGAACCTCATCGCCTTTGTATCCCTCTTGACTGGCACTAACGAGCGGTTATCAAAAACGCATCGACTAGTACGTTTGACTCTCATCGTTGCAATTCTAACTCTATTCGTGATAGTTCTTGGTTGGTTACTGCCAATCCACGGTTCAATTTTAGATATGCTAAAGCGAACACGAGC
>JAKAIL010000103.1 GCA_021825235.1 Bacteroidota bacterium
GGATTCGGAGATCGATACGCTGGTCTATCGGCTTTACGGGCTAACGGCGGAGGACATTAAAATTGTGGAGGGAACGACTTAGTCCCGATAGGGACGGTGTACTCGCAGCCCAGGCGCAGCAGAACGCTGGGTTCGCGGCGCGATAATAATTCCCAGAGTCACGAAGGGATGGAGTACAGCGCCCTTCCAGGGCTTGGGAACGTTAAACGAATCCGTTACCCAACATTCCGCTTCGCTCCATGTTGGGCTGCGGGTACATCGTGCCTCCGGCACTTTTTCGCGCTATCAGTAGCTTGCCACATATCAGCAGGAAGAAGAGATATAGGTTGAAGGAACGATGAAGTATAAACCAACAGCATTGTTTCCAGGTGGGATAGCAATTCGATCCATCGAGCAGGGGGCATTCGAATTAACCATAACTGCGGAGCATGATTCTATCGCGGGTATCAACTGGCAAGTCAATCCGGCGTGGCGTATTCAGCCGTTATCGATCGATGTGGAATGCCGGTTGGACATTCGAGCATATCCCGCATCGGGCCCACTTCGCGATCGTTCGATGCTGCACATGATGTTGACCGTGCAATTCGTTCTTCCTTCCTTAGAGGACCAAAAGTACAACGAGAACATCGTGATTCATCCTATGATTTGGGCACTGTTCGCTGAAACAACGCTGAGTACGGCGCGCGGAATTATCGCTTCCCGGTGCGCGGGCACCGTCATAGAAAAATTTCCTATTCCCTACCGCGATGGCGACGCGGCCAATCCAACAATTCCAAACGAATAATGTCACACGACGCAACGTATACGGGTACCGAATGGGAGCTTCGCGAGTTGAAGCTCACGGTGGCCCGTGACATACTCCTGGAGGATACCGGATGGGTTTGTTCGACACAGTGGGAACTATCGCGGAAGTTCGACGCCTTTGGTCTCGCGCTTACGGTGGAAGCGTTCCACAAAGTGAGTGGCAAGCGAATCGCTCGTGTCACGGTCCACGGAATGTACCGATTCGATCAACCGGTACCCATGGAAATGTTTCTTGCCGAATCCGTCAAGCCACGTAGTTTTTTTGAACGGATGATTATTGATGTCCTCGGTTTTGCGCGGGGCGTTATTCTCCAAAAATGTGAGGAGCAGGACATGCCCCAACTGATTGTACCGATGTTCGATTTTACCTCACTCCTACCGGCCAAACGCATTCCCGATTGGAGGCTGAATTGATCTCGACATTTCGCATGCTCGCCCCGAAGCAGCACCTTGCCTAGGCCACGCGCGGCGCCGAACATGGCAGCCTTAATTGCGGCGGGAACTTCGTCCCGAAGGGACGATGTGCTCGCAGCCAGAGTGGAGCGCAGCGGAACCTGGGAACCGGAACGTTTTTTTTATTCCACTCCCGCTTACGGGAGGGGCTAGGGGAAGGGTGTCGGAGTTCCCACACACACCCTCCCCCGGCCCCTCCCGCGCGCGGGAGAGGAGAGGGTACATCGTGCCTCGGGACTGGCCAGCGCGGTTTTGTGGCTTCGATCCTCACCGATCACGGTCAACACTCATTGTATCTTGCTCAACAGCTTCGAACGCGATGGATTGCTTATATCGTACTGATCCAGGCCGTCCGTGGAACTTACTAAGAGCGTGGACTGGCCGGTGAGTTGCAGATGGTAACCTTGCACATTTGCGGCGGTCGCAAGCAGTGCCGGATGGGTGGGATCGCTCACGTTAAACACCTTAAGCCCATCCGAGCCATCGAGCACGAAGAGCGTGCTGCCACTAATCGCAAGATCGTTCGGGTCGGTAAGCGGAACGGTTGCAAGCAGCGTTGCTGCGTAGGTGGTGTCTGAAAACTGATCGACATCGAGTTCGTTCACCGAATCGGACTGTTGCCAGCAAAATTCGTTACCACCGGGGTACGTCTTGTGCCGAAGGAGGTACAACACACCCGGCGCGTACGCAAGATGCCGAGGATTTGCCGTTAGACTCTCATATTGCGGGTAGGTCTGCATGCCTAAGGTATGGATAGAAACGCTTCCATTGTTTTCGATATATACGTTCGAATCAATGATAAACGCCGTATCGCCACCATATTGATACGTACCCTGCTGTGAGTGCGGCAGCGGATTGGAAGGATTCGAAATATCGTAGAGCGAGGATGTGGTCCAAAGCCAGGTGCCGTTGGTCGCAAACAAGTACCCCATATTGCCGCCGCAGCTAATCACTTGCGACGACTCGGTCGAAGAGGTGCATCCTGCGAGAAAACATCCAAAGAGGCACCAACCAATCGATACTTTCTTCATATCTATGCGAATGACGAGGGTATACTCACGGCAACCACGGTATCATGCCATCCGATAATCGGAGTGGTGTTTGGGTAGTATGCTACCGCCTGGTGCGGCGATACGGGAACCGGGAGCACGCTTTCGAGCCGCCGAACGAGCACGGGATGCGCTGGGTCCGAAATATTCAGCACCACGAGATCGACCGAATTATTGATATAGAGCACACCGCCCGCAGCCGTGCCATCGAGACTTCCGGGCGCGGTGATGAAGGCAATGTTACGCGGAGCCGCGGGGACCGCATTATCGATCACGTGCCAGCCCTTATAGGGCTCGTTGATAAAAAGGAAGTTCCCGATGCAGATGATCTTGCCGGAATATACAACCGGGCTGGCCGCGACCACATGCACGGAATTATGCAGCGAATCCAGCGAAATATAATCCGGCGCCGATTCGAGTACGTTGTAGTTCGTGGCGCATCCCGCCACGACAGCTAAAAGTCTTAAAAAGAATGCAACTTTCATACGGTTGCATTTAAAACACCGGAGGAAGTCAGAAGTTACAGCGCTCGAAGCCGAGCGCGCTTACCTCATCGCGCTCGGCTCCTTTCTCGGATTTTTCAACTTCCTCCGTTCGCAGCAGGATCCCAATTGTCAGCGCATGGTACGTGTTAGTTCGCCCTTCCGCTTATTTCGTGTTCGATACTCGCGGCAGCGCTCCCCAATTGTTTCACAGCAATCTTGAGTACCATTTCCCGCAACTCCGGAGATACCCTGGTAGCGGTTGCAGCCAGCGCATACGCTGCAATGGCTTGCTGCATCCATTTTTCATCCGGTCCCGGATCGGGCCCATGTCCCCACCAACTATGGAGCCACCACAATGGATCGTACGCCAGATCCCCGATCGGCCGGCGAAACGATGGCCCGGAACCGCTTTGATAAAATGCGAACCAAATTTCCCCACTTTCATTCTTCTTTATATCCTGATCTTTTGAATTGCTGTTTACCGTGGGCGGTATAATTTGCTTCCATTCCAGGAATGGAACTCCGCTATCGACGGCATTACTTGCTCGGATGTGTTCGGCGGCCGCCGTGGAAATCGATCCATCGGAATTTGCAAAATTGGTTTTGGCGGTATCGATAGTATCCGGTGGAGTAGGCGGAGTTAAGACCGTGATAAAATGCAGGTCATCGGAGAATGTCCCCGTATCCACATTGAAGGCATCCACCCAAATACCGGGACCGCCATCAGGCCCTGGCGTGGATTTCGGCCCATATACCACGAGGACGGCCACATCGGAAGAACCGACCAAAAAGCTTTGATTGCCCGGCGAAGTATAGAGATGGTTACCATCGGCCGCGCTATTAATGGACATAAAAGCGAACGGCAGGCCGCCCCAGGTATCCGGCGCAAACGCGCTATCGTTATCCGGATGACTGTCCGTAGAACCATTATGGGTGTGCGGTGGTAACACCGTCAAATTATTCGCTGAAGAGAAATGATGATGTCTAACACCAGTCCCACTATGGTTGTAGTTAAGGTAAGTAAAAGTGACGATTGCCATAATTTGTTTTCCTTGCGTTCGTTAAATTCCGTTTCGAATATCACCTGCCGATCTCGTTCCCGGATTGTCGGCGTCCCCTGCTCGATGAACAAGGTGATGCAAAATTATCGGGGAGTTCGCTAAATCCGCCCCATCAAAACCCCATCAGTTTTGACAGATCCTGTTTTTGCGGTTAGTACACATTCGTAACCACCCAGCCGGTGCCGGGGAAATAGACGATGGTTGCGGAATGGCCGTCGGCCACGGATGCGCCCGCGATGGTTTGCGAGTTCCCGGTGGCGTTGTGAACGTAGATCACCTGAGCCGTCGTTGAAGTTGGCGCTGCGGTGCTCGTCGAGGCGCCGGAGGTGAGATTGTAGATGCTCGCCTTTCCATCGAGTGTGCCTCCTGCGGCAATCTGCTCGGACGTCTGAACCACTGGGCCTCCGGTAACCGTAATTCCGCCGTTGGCCGGGAACGAAACGCCGGTCGATAAGTCGCTCTTCGTATAAAAATTCACACCTCCGGCCGCGCGCACATCGAACTCGTCCGGATTATTGGCGAGGAGATCGGTCGTGGTCGAATGGTCTCCATAGACGAAGGCACCGGCCTCGTTGTTCGTGTTGGCATGATAGCCCAAGGCCGTCGTGTAATCGCCGCTCGCCGTCGTGCCAAAGCCAGTCGCCAGCGAAGCACCACCGCTGGCCAGGGAGCCATCTCCCAAGGCGGTCGAAGCACCGCCGCTCGCCGTCGTAAACTCGCCCAGCGCCGTGGATAGCTGGGCGCTGGCGGTGGTGCCATACCCCGTCGCAAACGAATACGCTCCAATCGTTGCGTCATCCCACTGGGTGCCTGTCACACTACCCGCACGGAAGGCTCCCTTGGCTGGTATCCACTCCAGGCGCGTTCCCGCGCCACTGGCGGGCGTAGTGCCCGTGGTGCCGCTGAGCAGCATCGTGCCGCCCGGAAGGAATGAAGCACCGGAAGTGAGATCGCTTTTCGTATAAAAGTTCACGCCACCGGCCGCGCGCACATCGAACTCGTCCGGATTATTGGCGAGGAGATCGGTCGTGGTCGAATGGTCTCCATAGACAAAGGCGCCAGCCTCGTTGTTCGTGTTAGCATGATAGCCTATCGCAGTCGTGTAATCGCCACTGGCCGTGGTAGCAAAGCCCGTCGCCATCGACGCACCGCCGCTGGCCAGGGAGCCATCTCCCAAGGCGGTCGAAGCACCGCCGCTCGCCGTCGTAAACTCGCCCAGCGCCGTGGATAGCTGGGCGCTGGCGGTGGTGCCATCACCCATGGCAAACGAATACAATCCAATATTCCCATCGTCCCACTGCGTGCCCGTCACATTGCCTGCGCGGAACGCTCCTTTGGCTGGGATCCACTCCATTCGGGTTCCCGCACCGCTGGCGGGCGTGGTACCAGTAGTGCCACTTACAAAAAACGATTCTCCGTTCGTGATGCTGACCGCCAGACCATTATCACCGATGGCGGAGTTACCCAGGGCCGCGGCGCCGGTCCACAGTGGCAGCCGTCCGATGGTCCCGGTTCCTACAAGAAGGGAGCCCCCGCCCGGCGGGAAGATCAATGTGGAGTTCCCGAGAACGGGGGGAATGTTCCCGTAGGTGAGCGTCAGTGTGTTGCCGTGGTTATCATCGAGCACCAGGGCATCGCCGCCTAACGCGCGGCTTTGGGCCATTGAAAGTACGGGTACCCACAGTGCGAAAATAAAAAAACAGATTGTCCTGGATGGAAAGAAGTGCATGATTGAATGAGAATTATCGCTGATTTGGAGTTTGCGCTCAACCGAACAGGCGATTGAGTCGTACAAAATTATTGCAAAGGCCGGGAAATCCACCCCATCAAAACCCCATCAATTGGGGCAGTACCGAGTACCGGTACTTGAGGTTACGATCAGACTCTTGCCAGATGGGAATTCAGCCGCCTATCGCAGCACCCGGTTTTACGACGAATTTTTACGCGATAATTTTCGACCGACTTTTCGCTAATGCACAGCAACTCGCCAATGCGCCAGCTTGGCAGCATCGCCTTGACCATTGCGGCTACCCGGAGTTCCATTGGCGTGAGCGTGGGATACTCCTGCACGAGGCTTCTCACGTTCTCCGAGTATATTCCGCCGCTTTCGGCATCGGCTCGTTCCCATGCGCTATAACGCTTTCTGCGCCGTAGGCGTACGCGGGCCGCACCCATCAAAACGAACGTGCCGCATTTAGACTTGGAACTATTGGCAAGCCCAATTCCGACGAATTGGCCTGCGAAGCAATACACTATAAAAGCAAGGCAAATTCCTTGCGCTACTTGGACCTTCCTCATCGATAAAGCTCTTCCGGGTTTTTGTAAGAACGGAACGATAAACTTTGACTTGTCATGGGCGCAGCAAGATTGATACCAATTACCTCAATTGCCTCATAGAGACGGTTTGGTTCGATTTGGTTTCATCGGCGGAAACGATAAGTGTAAATTATTTACCGTTACAAATTGTATCGTTAGAATAACTAACGTTAAGTAATTTAACGATCCATGCTCGGACTCCACACCCCTACATCGCCGGAATGGCTCCAGGCCGCGCAGTTAGATGCGGCTTCGGTGCTTACCGATCACGCGCACTGTGAAAAGAAGGCGGCCACGATGGCAATTTCGCTGCTGAACCGCTATCCGGAGAAATCCGAACTGGTGGAACGAATGGCGGAACTGGCCGAAGAGGAAATGGGCCATTTCCAGATGGTGCTTCGGAAGATGACGGAGCGCGGGATTCCATTCACGCGCGACCCGGGCGACCGCTACGCGCAGCAACTGCACGAGCACGTCCGCAAGCGGGAACCCGAGCGGCTGCTGGACCTGCTTATCGTTGCCTCGCTCATCGAGGCGCGTTCCTGCGAGCGGTTCAAGCTGCTTTCCGAATCGGTTCCCGATCATGACCTTCGGCAGTTCTATCGCTCGCTCTTAGAAAGCGAAGCGCGCCACCGGACGACCTTCCTCTCGTTGGCGCGGCTCTATTTCGATCCCACGCTGGTCGCAACCCGCCTCGATGAACTGGAGGATGCCGAAGCCTCGATTGTTGCGGGTTTAGAGAATGAGCCGGTGATGCATGGGTAGGCAACTTTGTCCTTCGTTTTATGTTTTTGAACTTTATGGAACACGTGCATTTCCCTCCGGGCTTTATCGACAGCTTCTGCAAGCGACATCATATTCGCAAGCTTTCGATTTTTGGCTCCGCAATCCGTTCGGATTTCCGTCCCGACAGTGACGTCGATATTCTTGCGGAATTCTATCCCGGCAAGACTCCAACGCTCTTCGATACGGTTGATCTCGAACTGGAGTTAGGAAAAGCCGTGGGCCATAAAGTTGATCTTCGCACGCCGCGAGACCTTGGCCGCTTTATGCGCCCTCGAATCCTGAACGAGGCTATTGTCCAATATGCTGCAAGAGGATAAGGAACGGATACAGCATATCCTTCTCGCAGCAACGTCCATTGAACGCATCGTTGGAGACATGACTCTGCAGGATTTCTACGAGAGCGAGCTTCATGCCAATTCCGTCATTCGATAGCTCGAAGTCATCGGCGAAGCCGCAGCGCGAATTACGAATGAGTTCAAAGAGCAGCATTCCGAAATTCCCTGGTATCAGATAATTGGCATGAGAAATCGACTGGTCCACGATTACTTCGACATCGATTTGGACGCCGTTTGGGGGACTGCTACCATCAGCGTACCAAAGCTGCGCACGCAGTTAGCTGAACTGCTTGTGTAACGGAACGTTCTCCCTATTCCACTACTTTGCGATGGTATGAGCAACGGACATTCACATCGGCTCACGGTCGAAATACCGGATGAGGCCGGCTTTACGGAACAAACGCTGAAAGAGTATCTCGCTGCAAAATTGTACGGGGATGGTAAGCTTTCGCTCTATGAAGCAGCGAATATGGCAGGAGTAAAGAAGTGGGATATGCCGAAGGTGCTGGTGAAATTTGGCGTTTCATTCTTTAACTATCCGCCAGAGGAAATCGCTCGCGACGCCGCCAATGCATGAGATTGTTATCTCCGATAGGACCTGCCTGATCGTTCTCGCAAAGGTTGGACGGATAGAATTGTTGCGGCTCGTTTACAATCGTGTGCTCGTTCCTGTCGCAGAATTATCCCCGCACGTTTAATTGTACTGATCCGTTTTCGACAACGCTGTGAAACGTATTTGGCTCCTCGCTACGCTAAGCTACATGGTACTTACTATTGCTACTCGTGCTGGTGCGCAGTGGGTCAAGGCTGATGGGGTGAGAGACAATGGTGTTTCGGCCATTGCCGTTTGCGCCAATTATGTCTTTGCCGCAACTGATTCGGGAGTTTTTCGCTATTCTGGAAGCGGGTCGAGCTGGGAAAAAGTAGGCACTGGGATCGAAGACGCCATGCCCTCCGCACTAATCACCGAAGGTGACCGTCTCTTTCTTGGTAGTTTTAGTGGCGGCGTTTTTATTTCCTCTGACTATGGGGTTACCTGGACGCCGTCTGGTCTGGATGATTCGTGTATAATGTCGCTAACGAAGCTTGATATTGGAATACTGGCTACCACTTGTGCGGGCTACTACTTCCTTTCAACTGACGATGGCGCAAGTTGGTCATCGCCCGCATTGCCTCGAATCGAAGCTTCCATTGGAAATGAACTATTCGCCTGTGGTGATAGTGACGTTCTCGAATCCAGCGACAGTGGTAGGAGTTGGAACGAAGTGACGCTTCCAATGAAATCGAAAGTGAATTGTGCCTTTGCAATCGAATCGAATCTCTTTGTCGAGACGGAAGCCGGCCTTCTGCTGTCTACGGACAAGGGCAGAACTTGGAAAATGATCGACGGGGACGCCCGGGGTCTGCAGTTCATGCGGGCGGCAAAGAGCGGGGCGCGAATCGTTCTCGGAACAATGCACGATGAGATCATGCTTTCGACTGATAAGGGTCTAAGCTGGTCTAAAATTCATGTCGGTTTTAGCTCAGATGAGGGCAGCGCTGTCGGCATCAGAGGCTCCGACATATTCGTGGGGACGGCCTTAGGTGAGATTTATCATTCGACTGATTTGGGCTCGACGTGGGTTAATGACGTCAATCAGGGCTTAGAGGGTTTATGGGTTCTATCTCTCGTGACGAGTGATTCGAATGTCTATGCAGGTACACTTTCCTCGAGCGTGTTTCGTTCCACTGACGACGGGAACATTTGGACGGTGATTGATAGCGTCGGGCACACGTTCTCAAATTCGGCCCTCGCGGTCGATGGGCCTATTCTCTTTGCTGGGATTGGAGAAGAGGGTCGTCTGCAATTCAGCAGTAATGAGGGCAAGAGTTGGAGCAACATCAACATCGCCCAAACCCACCTGCCAGTGAGCGCCGTCGTCGCTGAAGGTTCGGCTATTTATGCAGCCACAAGGGGCAACGGTGTTTTTTATTCGAGCAACAAAGGGAAAAGCTGGATATCCATCGATCACGGATTACCGCCTTCTGCCGACGTTACTGCGCTTGCGAAATTCGGAACGATACTACTCGCGGGAACGTGTGGTAGCGGAGTATTCAGGTCGTCAAATGATGGCCACACATGGCGGAGTGTGTCCAACGGTTTGACTAATGACACGATAACCGCATTTGCCAAGATCGGCGAGAAGTTTTTCGTTGCGACCTATGGCGGTATATTCCATTCGAGCAATAACGGAACAACTTGGGTCGATGACGGTTTGCCCTCAACATCTTCCGTAAGCGCGTTGACGGTTTATGGAAGCGACCTCTTTGTGGGAACTTGGGGTGATGGAGTTTTTCTTTCGTCCGATTTTGGACTAAGTTGGAAACCGGTCAGCGAAGGCCTTCAGTGGCTTTGCGATCGTCGAATCCGATCGATGACAGCAAATACGTATTATCTCTTCATAGGAACCTGCTCAAGTATCTGCCGGCGGCCACTGGCAGAAATGGTTGGACCGTCGTCCTCGCATTAGAAACTCGTAGTTCCCTCGTTCGTGGGAGGCGTCGCCACGAACAAGGATGCGGGCATCATTGCGCTTCTAATTTTGACAGGTAATCCATTTTACGAGAACCACCTGCCGAATTGTCGAAGCTCATCAGCTGTCACCGGCTGGTGCCGTTCAAGTTGAACTGCAAGGTACACAGCGCTGCGTGGAATTCCACCATCGAGCCAGTCAACTACGTATGCTTCGCCATCTTCGGTGTCCGCGCGCTTTCTTATCTTCATTTTGGGAGCGCCTGATCCAAATCGAACGGTCTCCCCAGGTTGGAATTTATCCATGATTTCTTTCTATAATAAATTGTGATTGATTGCTGGGGCGTTCTTCAAACATAAACGTGATTTTCGGGTTGCTGTTTCATCGAAATTTCGAAATCAAAAGCGTGAAACTTTCGTGACCGCTACTCGTGTTGAAGCCGTGCAACTATGAGCACCTATCGGGGAAGTTATGAATTTATTGACGTATAGCCAGAATTTCAGAAAATTGGGAACGCTTGGAAGTAATGAATTCAAAATGAATATTAACCGAGTGGCGAGAAAACTATTGTTCTTAACAGATGCCCTTTAACCTCACCTCCGATTATAAACCCTCCGGTGACCAGCCGGAGGCGATACGCCAGCTTATCGAGGGCGTGGAGCGTGGCGATCGCGCGCAGGTGTTGCTGGGCGTGACGGGTTCCGGCAAGACGTTCACGATGTCCAACGTGATCGCGGCGGTGGGGCGGCCCACGCTCGTTATCAGCCATAACAAGACGCTTGCCGCGCAGCTCTTCGGTGAGTTCAAGCAGTTCTTTCCGAATAACGCCGTCGAGTTTTTCATCTCCTACTACGATTACTACCAGCCCGAAGCGTACATCCCGACCACCGATACCTACATCGAAAAAGATTTTGCCGTCAATGATGAGATCGATCGGCTGCGCCTCAAGGCCACGAGTGCGCTCTTAGATGGCCGCGAGGACGTGATTATCGTTGCCTCGGTGAGCTGTATTTATGGCATCGGCTCGCCGGATGAATATGCGCGGCAAATGCTGCGCGTGCAGGTGGGGCAGGAAGTGAAGCGAAACGATTTGCTGCGCGCGCTTTCGGAGATTCACTATTCGCGGAACGATATCGAGTTCCAGCGCGGCACCTTCCGCGTGCGCGGCGATATTGTGGATGTCATTCCCGCCTACGAGGACGAAGAAGGTTACCGCATCGAATTTTTCGGCGATATGATAGAGCGCATTTCGCAGATCAATCGCATCGATGGAAAAATACTGGGTTCCGCCCTAAAAGCGACGATTTATCCCGCGAAGCATTTCGTAACAAGCGCGCCGGAACTGGAGCGGGCAATCATAGCCATTGAGCTGGAGTTGGAAGAGCAGCTTGCGCTTTTTCGCAAACAGGGGAAGCTGCTCGAAGCGCAGCGCATCGAGCAGCGAACGCGCTTCGATCTCGAAATGCTGCGGGAACTTGGATATTGTTCCGGCGTCGAGAATTATTCGCGGCATCTGGCAGGCCGTAAAGCTGGCGAGCGTCCCAGCACGCTCATCGATTACTTCCCGGAAAAATTCCTAATGATTATCGACGAATCGCATCAATCCATTCCGCAGATTCGCGGCATGTATGCCGGCGATCGCGCTCGGAAAGAGACGCTCGTCGCTCACGGCTTCCGGCTTCCGAGCGCTCTGGATAACCGTCCACTGAATTTTGGCGAGTTCGAGTCGATGGTCGATCAGCTTGTTTATGTGAGCGCAACCCCGGCCGAATACGAGTTCCGAGAATCGAAAGGCGTGATTGTAGAGCAAATCATTCGTCCGACAGGATTGCTTGACCCACAAATTGAGGTGCGGCCGGTGAAGAACCAAATAGACGATCTACTCGCCGAAATTCGAAAGCGTGCCAGAGCGGGGGAGCGCGTGTTAGTTACCACGCTCACGAAACGCATGGCCGAGGATTTGACCGATTACTACGCGAACGTTGGGGTCCGCATTCGATACTTACACAGCGATATTGATGCCTTGGAGCGAGTAGAGATCCTCCGCGATTTGCGCACGGCCGAGTTCGATGTGCTTGTCGGCGTGAACCTGTTGCGCGAAGGCTTGGACTTGCCGGAAGTTTCGCTCATTGCCGTGCTCGATGCCGATAAGGAAGGATTTTTGCGCAGCGAGAAATCGCTCATGCAGACCGCCGGTCGCACCGCGCGCAATGCGGAGGGCCTCGTTATCTTCTATGCCGATAGAATAACCGACTCGATGCGCGCCGTAATGGATGAGACGGAGCGGCGCCGAGCCATTCAGCAAGCCTATAATGAAGAGCATGGCATCGTTCCGAGAACGATCACGAAATCGGTGGAAGAGATTTTGCAATCCACTTCGATCGCGGATGTTTCGAAAAAGCACGAGGCCGAGAAACGCGAGGCGCAGCGCGCGCGCGAACAGAAGCACTTAACGCCGAAGGCCGTGCTCAAACATCTTTCACCGGCTCAACTGTCGGAACTCATCGAGCAAATGAAATTGGAAATGAAAGTCGCGGCCAAAGAAATGGAATTTGAAAAAGCGGCGGATATTCGCGACGAGGTGGCCGCGCTGGAAAAGGTGTTGGCGACGACGCGGTAGGTGTATCACGGGAGTTGCACTCCGTGACCCCGTGCGGAGTGGAACTCCGCACTACGCACACCTGAAAAAGCCACCGCAACGACGCGGGTGAACCCTTTCTTTTCATAATTTGCTGCAAGGGACGGAACCGGCCCCGCCAGTGTTTCAAGGGTATGGCAACGAAAATCCATTTCAAAACCGAGCCTGGCGCACGTAAATCCGTGTCGCGTACGCGAGGGACAAAGCCTCTGGTGGAAAAACCTCCTTCTGTCCGCGACTTTTTGCGCGCTGTAGCAGAACGCGCAAGCCACCTACCTGCCGAAGTGCGTGCAAAAGTCCCGAGAGATGCTTCGAAGAACCTTGATCATTATCTATACGGTCACTCGAAACGTACTTGAACGAAATCTTCGCCGATACCAGTTACTGGGTCGCATTGCTCGTCGCGAGTGACCTCTTCCATGAAGCTTCGCCATCTTACGCGGATGAGCTTCCAAGAAACACTCGGCTAATTACATCCGAGTTGGTCTTAGTGGAACTCCTGAACTTTGTATGCGATATCGATCCTATGCTTCGCCGCGATGCATCGAATCTTTGGCATGGGATAGATCG